>PLSJ01000247.1 GCA_003165115.1 Syntrophaceae bacterium
AAAAAAGTTAGCGGGAACTAGTGGAAAACGAGGGCCGGGAAAAGGCTCGTTGCTCAGCGTCCGCAAATCCCGTCGATGCTCGACAATCGCGTCGGCCGAAAGACCCTCGTTCTCGACATTTTTGGACACGAAAGTGCGTGGAGAAAAAGGCCCCCTTTGCCCCGTGGCCCTCTCTTTCAATGGCGTCCGGCGGGCGCGCGCGCTCTGGCACGCCCTTTGCTTTTCGGTTATGCGTGAGAGACCGTGAACACGTTTATGGCCGCCCATGCAAGGTCCGTTCGTCAGGATAGGAAGGTGATTCATCATGAGATCCAAAGCACTATTTCTTTTGGCGTCGCTGCTTTTTTTGGCTACTGCCGCCCATGCGGGCCTGCCCGGTTATTACGGGCCTGCCGTCGCCATGGACGGACTGGGAAATTTGACGATAGGCCCGAACGGCCAGATAGCAGTGCGGTTCCTGTGCACCCACACCGGCGGCATAGACAGGATCGTCCAACAATACCAGAACGTGACCCCCGGCTACATGGGCGGTACCGGCGGCCGGATCAAGTGGGAGTTGAGGACCGACGACGGGACGGCCAATCATTTCCCGTCGGGCACCGTGTTGTGGACGGTGACCGATACCAGTCCGACCAAGGCGAAGAGCGGGACCGTCATCCAATGGTTCGACCTGAGCCCCGCGGTGCCGGTTACGGCGGGGACCCTCTACCACGTCGTCTACACCAACGTCGACCCCAGCCCGGATACGAACTATGTATCCTTCGACGGCATCTATACCAAGAAGAATAATTCACCCGTGCAGCCGGCTTACTCCGACACCAACCTCATGACCCTCTGGAACGGTCCCAACTGGATAGCGAACCTGCACACCACCCCGGAGTTCAACGTCCATTATGCGGATGGATACGCCCAGGGGACAGGGTATGTCGATTCGACGAGCACGAGCAGCCCCGCATCGGAAACATTCACCGTGAGCGGCGGCAACGTCGTCGTCACCGGTGTGTCGGCGGCGGGGACAGGGCTTTCCTTCAGCCTGACTTCGGGCGGACAGGCGATCGCGTCGGGCACGGGTTCTCCGGGTGCGTATGCCGGCTGGACGACCTACACGTTCCCTTCATCGATCACCCTGGTAAACGGTCAGACCTATACGCTGACGCTGTCCGGTTCCGTATACAGGGCCCTGCAGAAGGGGGACCCTTACGGGATGTACACATCCTTTCCCGATGGTCACTGGACGGCGAATGCCGCATACGACCTGGAGTTCTATTTCACCACCGTGGCAGCCTCGTCGGAGCCGCCTCCCACGGGATTACAGGTGACGAGCGCAAGCGGCACGCAGGTCACGCTGGGATGGAGCGCGCCGTCAGGCCCGGCCCCCGCCGGATACAAGGTGTATCGGGGCACGGCAAGCGGAACGTACACATCGAATGTGGATGTGAAAAATGTCCTTCAGTACACCGTGCAGGGGCTTTCACCGGGGACCACCTCCTACTTCGCCGTGACGGACTATGACTCCACCGGGACACCGAGCGCATATTCCAACGAGGTATCCTATACCCTTTCACCGGCATGCACCTACTCCATCACTCCCGCGAGCCAGACCGTCGCCGCAAGCGGCGGGTCGGGGGCGGTAAACGTGACGGCCCAGGGCTCGACCTGCTCATGGAATGTGTCCGGCATCCCGTCCTGGATCGCCGTAGGGTCGGGCGGCAGCGGTACGGGAAACGGGACGGTCAATTATACCGTCGCGGCCAATGGCGCATCGTCGTCGAGGACGGTGGGACTGACCGTTGCCGGACGCACGTTCACCGTGACACAAGGGGCGGCAACGGCAGCCTCCTATACGATTGCGTCTTCCGCCGGTTACGGTGGGACTGTTTCACCCTCCGGCGCGGTGCAGGTCGGCGCGGGCGCGGACATAAGCTTCTCCGTTTCGGCGTCCGGCGGGTATGCGATAGGGTCCGTGGTCGTCGACGGCGCGAACGTGGGGAGCTTGTCGTCGTATACGTTTCACGACGTCACATCCAACCATACGATATCCGCGACCTTCAGGCGCAGGTGGTAAGGGACGGCCACAAGAGGCCGATAATGAAACCAGTGCACATTCGCCGAGAGTGGTTTATCCTATTCCTGCATGAAACTGGCAGCCATTTCGACGATCGTCCTCCTGCTCAACCTGCCCTTCGGCTATTGGAGGGCAGGGGCGAGGAAGTTTTCCTTGCGGTGGTTCCTTGCCGTCCACGTGCCGGTGCCCCTTGTCATCGCAATACGCCTCGTGAGCGGCATCGGCTGGCATATCGTCACCTTCCCCCTGATTATCGGGGCTTACGTCGCAGGGCAGTTCCTGGGCGGGCTGCTCGGGCGGGCAAGGGCCGATAAGAAATAGGACCTCACCCGCCCGTTCCCGCTACAGCTCGAACTGCCGGGCGATGTTCTGGAGGTCGAGTCCCAACCGGGAGAGATCGTTAGACGCCGCGTGGACCTCGTCGGACGAGCGGGACGTCTCGTGGGATATGCCCGAAATGGATTCGATGTCGGTGCTGATCTGGTCGGACGTCGCCGACATCTCGTCTATCGCCGTGGCGATCTGCTGGACCATCATGTGAAGGTCGTCAAGGCCCTTGACGATAGCCTCCAGCTCGACGCCCGCCCTCGTGGATCTTCCCGATGAGGGCCTTGCCGTCCGCCGTTGCTTCGAGCCTGTCGACCTTCTCCACGGCGGCCTTGTATTTCTGCCTGTTCGCGTTTACCACACCTCCGCTCCTGGCGGCATAGCCTTTGTCCTTCGTGGAAAGGACTGCCAGCGAAGTCAGGTTTATGGTGTTGACCGCGTCCTTTATGTCGTAGGCTGCCTCGATCTTCGCGTTATCGAGGGCTACGATGCTCTTCAGCCTTGTGTTCATGTTGCTCGTCGCGGTAATGCCCGTGCCATGCTTTTGTTCCCAAACGCCTTACGCGGACGGGGCCCCCGCCGATGAGAGGTCAGCGAAAGTCCCGAAGAAACATATACGGTCTAGATGATTGTCGTCTCATCCGCGCGGTACTTAAGTTTCATCCGCATCGAACGGGAAAAAGAACAGGTGAGACGGCGGTAGGCTGGGACCGGGCAAGTCTTATCCCTCGTCGCCCAGGCCGTCGCGCTCGGGCTCCGCTTTTCTTTCCCCCGGCACCGGGAGAAGGTGTGCGGGCAGGAAGAACAGCCCTGCAATGAGTGTCGGCACCACCGCGCTCGCGATGACCGTCGCCACCAGGAAGGAGTATTGTCCCTGGGTGACGATGCCGTGGGACAGGCCGAACAATGCCGAGATGGTCCCGAAGGTCAACCCCGTCGACATCAGGAGCGTATAGTACCAGCGCTCGTTGCGGTCGCGTCTGAAGAGCCGCACGAATGGGTACAGGCCGAAAATCTTCGAGAGCACCTTCCCGGCGAGCAGGACGAGGAAGATGAAGGGCGCCGAGGCCAGGGCGCCCAGGGAAACGAGCATTCCCGCGCGAAGGAAGTAAAAAGGCGTGAGGAACCCGACGGTCAGGGTCCGCAGGCGCCGGATCCAGAAGTCATCCTTCGCCGCCCCTCCGGCCAGGACCATACCCGCGATATAGGCGGGCAAAACGCCTTCGCTCCCCGACCAGAGGGCGAGGGCGCCCAACCCGAAAAGGACGAGCATGACCCACTTGGTCCTGATCGCGGCCGTGCGATAGGCATAGATGCGGGTGATCCATCCGGTCACGGAGGGCAGCAGGGCCAGGACCGCACCGCTCGTCAGGACGAAGACCACGGTCTTGTACGTGAATGGGGAAAAGAGCAGGCCAAGGGCGATCACGGTTCCAAGGTCGTTAATAAAACAGGCGCCCAGGACGCCCTTGCCGAACTCGGTCTTGTTCAGGCCCGTCTCCAGCATCACGGCGTAGACCACCGCCATGGAAGTCGTGGAAAGCGCCACGCCGCAGAGCAGGCTCGCCCGAGGGTCCCATCGCAACAGGTAGTGCGCCGCGGCGGCGCAGCCGAAAAAGGGCGCAAGGAACCCGACCAGGCCTATGACTGACACCTCTTTCGCCTTTGTGCGGAGGACGTCAGGGTCGAGCTCCGCGCCCGCGAGGAAGGTCAGGAGGATGGCGCCGGAGGACGCGAGAAAACGGAGCCATTCTCCCTTCGATGCCAGCACGTCCGGCTCGGCGGTCAGGCCCGCCATGGCACCTGCCGCGACCCCGACGCAAATTTCGATCAGGGCGATGGAAATATGAAGATGGTAGGCGATGATCGCCGAAATAACCGCGAGGCCGAGCCATACCGACGCGATGACGAAAAGGTGCTCCATGATGACGTCTCCTCAAAGAAGGGGTATATTCAGCCGTCGCGAGGGCAACGAAACAACCTGATTTGCAGCGGGTCCGACATCGCGGGACGCGAGACCCTACCGCCCGCAGGCGCCTTCACGGTAGGAGTCATCAGCCGGGCTTAAGGGCGGTTATCAGGGGAACTCCATCCCCGGTTAAGGCAAATAGGATAGCAATGAGGCCGGGGAAAATCAAGCCTCCTCCCATGTCCCTTTCGCCCCCCGGGAATAAACCCGAACGAAAACGGTCCCGTATATTACTGTAGCGTTCTGGTATAACCTACCGACCCTGCGCCAGTTCACTCGTCATGATTGGTCACAAAAGACTCAAAGAGAGGATGCATGGCAAAGCAGAGGTCTCCCCGCGAATTCGACGAGCTTCGGAAACAGGCCGGGAAGCTGCTGGCGGAGGACGCCGGAAAGGTCCTCGAAACAGGGCTTGATGCACCCCTCACCCCGGCCCTCTCCCCTTGGGGGAGAGGGCCGGGGTGAGGGGTGCGCACAACCGGAACCTTATCGTGGGTAAGGGCGCCTCTCTTTCAGAACTGCTCCTTCGAGTGGTCCGAGATGGGCGGGTAGGCCACGTCCGGGGCCGGTATCTTCGCCACGACCTTGATGCTCCCTTTCTCCACCCTCTCCACGTAGAGGCCCGTCTGGATCAGATGGTCCTGCGCCCGGATCATGGCGTTGCCCTGGGGAAACTCCAGGCTCTCTTTCAACTGCATGCCTTCCAGCGCCTGGATCACCTTCGGGTTGTCCTTTTTGTCCTGCCAGTCGGCCTTTTCGATGGCGTTCTTCAAGGCGAAGAAAGACTCCCAGACGGCCCAGTTGTAGGCCAGGACGAAGTAAGTGCCCGTGCCCTTCTCGATGCCCACGGGGTCGACCCCTATGAGGTCCCTGTACTGTTTGTTGAAGGGCGTGTTCAGTCCGGACAGATAGGTCGGGTATGACGTGATGCAGTACATGCCCTCGGCCGCGGCCCCGAGTTTTTTCGGGTCCTGGGCGGAAAGGGCGTACACCGCGCCCAGTTTCTTGATGTCCGGGCGCACCGCGTGGATGTCGCGGACGGCCGAGAGGAAGTCCGAGCCGAAGGCGGCGAGGTAGACCGCGTCGGCTTCTTTGGGGATCTTCCCCTTGAGATGGGGCAGCCAGTCGCTCGTACCCAGCGGCACCCGGATCGATTCGAGCACCTGCCCGCCGTTCTCCGTGATGTACTTCGCGAAATCCTCCTGGTTCGACCAGCCCCAGGCGAAGTTGACCACCACGATCACCCATTTCTTGCCCAGGTTGTGGACGGCCCACTTCGCGGTGCCCTTCGCCTCTTCCCGGACGGACGTGCAGAGCTGGAACACGTAGCGGTTGCCTTTCTCACCCGATATCTCCGTCGCGGAAGCCGAGGGGAAGTAGAGCGTCTTCAGCTCTTTGGCGATGGGAGAGCAGGCAACGGCGACGCCGGAGTTGTTCGAGTCGATCACGAAATCGACGCTGTTCGACTCGACGAGCTTCCTGAATTTCAAGGCCCCCACCGACGGCTTGCTCTCCGTGTCCTCGACGTACAGCTCGACGGGGCGTCCGTTGATGCCGCCCTTCTGGTTGACCATGTTTACGGCCGCCCTCAGCACCTTCTCGTGGGAGTAGCCGTAGGCGGCGAGCCCGCCCGTTTTTTCCGCGATCACGCCGATCTTTATGGGCTTCTTCGCCTGTCCCGCGACGTATCGGGGCAGGAGAACAGCCCCTGCCAGGAAGACGGCTGCGCACGCCACCCATGCCCACTTTTTCACGGCCCTCTCCGTACCCTTTCCGAACATGCCCGTACCCTCCTTATCTGTAGTCACCTTCAGGCGCTTTAAAGCGCCTCGCATCCTGAAATAGTTCCGCCGCCGTCCCGCAGCCTTTCCGGCCGGACGGTTCATGACAGTTTCGCCAGGGCGGCCAGGACCTTTTCCGGCCTGGCGGGAAGGGAGGTGATCCTTACGCCGACAGCGTCGGAAATGGCGTTGATGACCGCCGGGACGGTCGGGACAAGGGCGATCTCCGAGATGCCCTTGGCCGAAAAGGGGCCGATGGGTTCCGGCTTTTCCACCAGCACGATCTCGACGTCGGGCCTGACGCGGATGCCGGGGATGCCGCAGCCCCGCATGGTGCGCGTCTCGGGGACCCCCCGGCGCACGACGAATTCCTCGGAGAGGGCGTAGCCGATGCCCATGATGATGCTCCCCTCGATCTGGCCCTTGACCTTCAGCGGGTTGAGCGCCCTGCCCACGTCGTGGAAGGCGAAGACTTTCTTCACCTCGACCGCCCCCGTGCGGATGTCCACCTCCACGACGGCGATCTGACAGGCGTAATTGTAGGCAAAGTAGTTCCGGTAGTCTTCCGGGTCGTAGTCGGTGACTATCTTGCCGTCTTTCATGATCGGGAACGTGGGGTTGGGGTCGCCCTTCAGGGGATATGTTTGCGGGGCGACCCACTCATAGCCCGCCTCGATGACGGTCCCCCCGGTCAGACCCGCCAGTTCACCCAGCGACATCAGCGGTCTTCCGTCCTTATCGACCACCTGCGTCCCGGCGATGTCCAGGCGTTCCGGGGGCAGGCCGGTGTGGCGGGCAGCGGTCTCGAGAAGGAGCTTCCTGAACTTCTTCGCCGCGCCTACCGCGGCGTTGCCCGCAATCATGGTTTGGCGCTGCCCGATGGCCATGGCCCCGAGGGGTACCAGGTCCGAATCCGCCGCGACCACCGTGAAGGTGCCTATGGGTATGCCCGTGAGGGCGGCCGCGATCTGGGCCAGGATGGACGAGGCCCCTTGCCCCATGTCGCACACGGAAGCCCTCAGCTCGACGGCGCCGGAAGGAAGGAGCTTGAGGACCGCCCCACCGGAATTGGTGAACCCTCTCCCCCCTCCTATATTCTTGTAGGCGCCGGCAATGCCCACCCCGACCCTTTTGTTCCCGTCGGAAGGCGTCCATGAGCGCGGGAACCGCTCGATCCGCTTTTCTGCTTCCAGGAATGCTTCCTTGATGGCGACGCAGGACCTTACGACCTCGCCGCAGAAGTTCTCTTTGCCCTCTTCCAGGGCGTTCATGCGCCGCAGCTCCAGCGGCCCTATCCCCAGGCGCTTAGCCATTATGTCGATCTGGCTTTCGACGGCGAAGTGGACCTGGTTCATGCCGAACCCCCGGAAGGCGCCGCCCAGGACGTTGTTCGTGTGGACCGCCACGCCCTCCACGGAGACGTTCGGCCACACGTAGGGCCCTCCCGCGAAGACCATCGCCTGTTCGAGCACGTCCGTGCTCCAGCCTTCGTAGGCCCCCGCGTCGCTTACCAGTCTTGCCTCCAGGGCAACGAATCTGCCCTCGGCCGAAACCCCTGTTTTGTAGTGCATTTTGAAGGGGTGTTTCTTGGTGCTCATCAAGAGAGACTCGCCCCTGTTCAGCGTGATCTTGAAGGGCCTCCCCGTCACGAGTGCCCCCAACCCGAGCAGGACCTGGATCGTGATGTCGAGCTTCCCCCCAAAGGCGCCTCCGACGGGGAGGCCGTGGACCCTTACCTTTTCCTCCGGCAGGTCCAGGCACGCGGCTATCTGTCCCCTCATGATAAAGGGGGCCTGCGTGGCGCACCAGATTTCGACACCACCGTCACCGGTCACCCTGGCCGCGCCGGACTCGGGTTCCAGGTAGCCGTGCTCGACGAAGGGTGTTTCATAGTCCTCCTCGACGACCAGCGCCGCGCGTGCGAACCCCTCTTCGGTGTCCCCCTTTTTGTGGGCGACCCGCTTCAGGACATGGCCGGTTTCGTGGACGGGGGCCGGATGAGGCCGGGTGAGCGCCTGCTCGGGAGACGCGATGACGGGAAGCCCGGATGAGTCCACCCGGATCGCCTTGACCGCCTCACGGGCCTGCTCCTCGGTGTCGGCGATCACGAGGGCGAGTGCGTCGCCGACAAAGCGGACCCTGTCTTCGGCAAGGACCGGCTGGTCCGCGTGGATGATCCCGAACCTGTTTATTCCGGGGACGTCTTGCGCCGTCAGGACCCGGATGACACCGGGTGCGGCCTCGGCCCGGCTCGTGTCCACCCGTGTGATGACGGCGTGGGGAACAGGGCTGAGGAGGAGGGCGCCGTAACACATGCCCTCGAAAGAGATGTCGTCGCTGAAAAGAAGCCGTCCCGTGGCCTTGGGGACGTCGGATGCATCCTCTACCGGCGCGCCGATGATGTCCGGCCCCGCGTTCACCGGTGCGCTTCGGGGAGGGGAGCTTATGCCCGAGATGGCCCGCGACGCCTCTTCCACGGCCTCGATGATGGCGAAGTAACCGGTGCAGCGGCAATAATTGCCGGCCAGGGCAGATAATATCTCCTCTCTGGACGGTGACGGATTGCGCTCCAGGAGCGCTGTTGCGGCCATTATCGCGCCCGGCGTACAGAAGCCGCACTGAATCGCGCCCTTGTCGATGAACGCCCTCTGGAGAGGATGAAGCCCGCCTGCCGAAAGGCCCTCGATGGTCCGGACCTTGGCCCCCTCCAGCCTGCCCATCCGGAGGAGGCATGATTTCTTCGCCTCACCGTTCACGAGCACCGTGCAGGCGCCGCACTCCCCCGCGCCGCAGCCGCACTTGGCGCCGGTCAGCCCGAGGTGGTCCCTGAGGAACCTCAACAGGGTGGTCTTCGCGGGAACGGACGCGGTCACCGGCCTGTCGTTGACGCTCAGGCGTATCTCCCTTCTTTCCATGCCCCGCTCCATCAGCCGGCCCCTCCCGGTCCCCCCGGCCGCTCGAAATCCTTATAAAGCGTCCTCATGGCCGTCACGTGATCGATCATCATGGCCCGCGCCTTTTCCGGGTCCCTTGCCCGGATGGCGTCGAGGATCGCCCTGTGCTGGGTGACGATCAGCTCGCTTCGCCCCCGATCCAGCGCATACGACGAGATGCTCTGAAAAAGGATGTCCATGAGGGACCGGATCATGACGAGGATGACGGGGTTCTTGGACGCCTCGGCGATGCAGACGTGGAACTGGAGGTCGCTGGGGTCGGGCGTCGCCCCCTCGTCGAGCCTTTGCCGGAAGTCCCCGATCACGTCTTCGAGACGGTCCGTGTCCTCCCTGGCGCTCCGCACCGCCGCCAGGCCGGCCGCCTCGGCCTCGACGATCAGCCTCGCCTCCGTGACGTGGAGAAGAGAGGCCCTGCCCAACCTGACCAGATCGTGCAGCGAGTTGCGCACGGGCGTGAAATCGAGGTCCCGGATGAAAAAGCCGCCACCGGCCCCTTTCTTTATGTGCAGGAACCCCGATTGTTCGAGGTTCAGCATGGCGGAGCGGATGGCGGCCCGGCTCACGTTGAACGTCTGCGCAAGGTCCCGTTCGGTGGGGAGCTTGTCTCCGTCTTTCAGCGCACCGCTATAGATCGCCTCTTTGATCTGGCCGACGATCGCTTCGAAGGTCCGTTCCTGTTTGAGGCTCGTAAACATGGTCGTCACTGGATTAAGGTTAATGTTTAATCCAAGTTACCACGGCCCCGAGGTGCAGTCAAGAGTATTTTCCGTCGAATATGCCTATCGGCGGACCTTGCGCCTCCTCCTGCCTTTCTCCAGGTAAGCCAGGGCAAAAAAGAGCGCCGGAATGAGCGCGGATGCGAGAGGGTACGTGACCCCGTAGACGACGGGTGTCAATGCCCACCGCGTCATCGTCCTCAAGGCGGGACGGCGTGCGATGAGGCGCGCGAGGGGGGGTGAGTGGCGGTAATAGAAATCGACGAACGACTTTCCTGGCCGGTTCGTCAGGAGATAGGTGTCCCTGAAAGCCCTCAAGGCCGCCACGTGGGAATCGAGGGGCGACCCGTATGCCGCGGTGGCGATGAAGCAGACCTTCTGTTTCTCCCTCTCCGTGGTGAAGGTCCAGGTGTAGTTTGCCGCCATGTGGTTGCCGGCGGTGTCCCTCACGCCCGTGGTGATCGTCGCCGTGAAGTTATTGAACGTGTGCAGGTTGCCTGACGGGGTGAAGGAGGCCGTATTGGTCGCGGGGTCGTAGGAGACCGAGCCNNGGTCCATGGCCTCGCTGAAGGTGGCCCGGATCGCGGAGTCTACCTCGACGTCGGTCGCGCCGCTCGCGGGGACCGTGGACGTCACCGTGGGGAGCACGGAGAAGCCCGACAATATCTGCTGGGGCGTGGTCGCTCCGGTGGTCGTG
>PLSJ01000483.1 GCA_003165115.1 Syntrophaceae bacterium
TGACATACATTGTATTGCAGGAACATCGATGCACTATTTCGTTGACAGGTGAGGCCCTATGCCCTTATGCTTTGCGGAAAGCATAGATCGTTCATATAATATCTCAAGGTGAGTCAACACATTCCTTTTTGGCAATCTTCACGCATATGGCGCTGCCTTCTGCTCGGGCTGCTGCTCGTCGTTGCGCCCCGGCCCGCTCCCGCCGCTTCTCTCACGGACGTCCCCCGCCCCGTGACCGACGCCGCAATGCGTCTTGTCCTTTATTGCAGCGATTTCAAGGCCACTCTCGACGAGCAGGCGGTTGCCACCCTGGTAGACTACGTCCTGGCCTCAAAGAACAGCACGGAATACTCCCTCCCGGAATCGAACCGGTGTTACGGGGCCTACTATGAATTCGACACGAAGATCGGATTTCCGCGATTCATGGAGTACTCCTATAATCCTCTCGTTCCGTCAAACATCACGAGGCCGGCTTCCCTGCGCTACTCCATCTGGTCGAACCCCCGGCACGACATGCAGAAAATGCCGGGCAGTTGGACTATGGTCCCTCCCGACGGTGCTCCTGTCGTCCTTCGCGGTCTGCAGAGCGACTGCGACACACCCGATCTCACCACCGGTGTTTATCATGAATATGACCTGAAGAGGGTCCTTATCCTCATGAACCACAAGGGCCGGCAAGTGTTGATCTCCGTATCGAAACAGACGGAGGAATCGACCGTCGGAAAGAAAGGGGTTATTCTGGGCAACGACACCGACTGGACCTACTTCTATTCTAATGAGCCGGGGACCATGAAATCCGGGCTCGGGTGGGCGAAGTCCTATATCTACGATTATTTTTCGGTTGCCATTTACGCCGAATCGGGTACCTCCTCCACCATGGTCAGGGCCGCGACTTTTCAATGGCTTCGGGCCGGCTGGGCAGGTATAAATTTTGTCAAGCCGGGTCACATACTNNCAGGCATGAAACGTTATGCCCAGAACGCCAAAACGGTCATCGAGTCGCCCCGCCTTCCTGCCCCCGGTCAGTTCGCCTCGGTCTATCAATCTTTTTCGAGCATGCCGGCATCGCGTCTGACCGGCGAATATGCAGCCCTGCGGCAGGCGCTGCGGTCTTCGGCCGTTCAGGCCGGCAAGATAAGCAAATCCGAAGCGGACAAAACGCAATCCAACGGTGAACCGTCAAAAGAGCAGATGGTGCAGGAACTCATGCTCGAATACCTCAAAAAGGCCCTGGGAAAACCGACACCCCTCGAAAAGCAACTTCCCCAGCCTTCGTCCGCGACACCACCTTAGATGCCCGGTAAGGAAAAATGACCCACACGTCTCCATGTCCATCCATATAATTCCGGTCAACAGGCTCAGCCCTCAAGCCCTTCAGGGCGTTATCGGGGAATTCGTCTCGAGAGACGGCACCGACTATGGCGAGAGAGAGGTTTCTCCGGAAACGAAGCTCAGACAGATAAAGCGTAAGCTCCAAGACGGATCGGCGGTGCTTGTTTTTGACGACGAGACCGAAACCACCAACATATTCGCGGCCGATAATCCTCTCTTAAAGAAGCTGAAAGCATTGGCCGAAACAGAGAGCGGAAAAGAGCGATGATGCGTCTCGTGATACTCGTCATTTTCATCTTCGTGGGCTACGTCATCGTGCATTACCTGAAGGAAATGTTCAAAGCGGAGGTGCGTCAAAGGAGCGAAAGGGACTACCGGCGCCGGGACCGGGAAAATCCCGCTACAGAGCAGGATTATCGCCGGATATTAGGGGTCACGGACAAAGACGGCCCGGCGGCCGTGAGAAAGAAATACAAAGAGCTCCTGGCGAAATACCACCCCGACAAGGTGCAGCATCTGGGAGTGGAATTTCAGGAATTGGCCGAGAGGAAGACAAGGGAGATCATCCGGGCGTACGAGTTTTTCCGAAAGAAATAGTCCCGCCCATACCCGCGCAAAAGACCATGTCCGAAAACGGCGGGCAGACGTGCCCGCGGCATGCTATGCTCTTGCTGCCGCGATGAAACCCAAAGATAAAGGCCACCACATGTTCCTGGATGCCAAAACCTGTTATACGGCCCTGCTGGCGCGCGATGCGCGCTTTGACGGGCGTTTCTTCGTAGGGGTCGCCTCCACCGGTATCTATTGCCGCCCGATCTGCCGGGCCAGGATACCGAAAGAGGAAAACTGTTCCTTTTACGCAAGCGCGGCCGCGGCGGAAGCGTCCGGCTTCCGGCCGTGTTTGCGGTGCCGGCCCGAACTGGCTCCCGGCCTGGCGCCGGTGGATGCGGAAAGCAGGCTGGCAAGGCTGGCGGCACAGGGGATGGAGGCGGACGGGTTGTCCGACCTGACTATCACGGGGCTGGCGAATTCGCTGAGCATCACGGACCGTCATTTGCGGCGCGTATTTGCGGGGGAATACGGCGTGTCGCCCATCGCGTGGCTTCAGACCCGACGCCTGTTGACCGCCAAGCAGTTGTTGACCGACACCTCGCTGCCCGTCATTCAGGTAGCCATGGACGCCGGATTCGGCAGCGTCAGGCGCCTGAACGCCCTCTTTCGCACACATTACCATCTCAGCCCCGCGGATTTCAGAAAAACAAGGGGGACCGGGCACGACCCGGCGTCGCCCATCACCCTTTCGTGGCCTACAGACCGCCTTTCGCGTGGGAAACCCTCCTGAAGTTTCTCGGTGAGCGGGCGGTTGAAAAAAGGGGCGGTCCTGTTGGGGCTGGGCGCGGACCCGGAGCGCGAGATGGAGCACATGGCCGCCCTGCCGGGATTCGGCCCCTGGACCGTGCAATACCTGGGGATGCGGGCGTTGGGCTGGCCGAACGCCTTTCCGCACACGGACTACGGTGTAAGGAAGGCCCTCGGAAACTTACCGCCCAGGGATATCCTGGCGCTGGCAAAAACGTGGTCCCCGTGGCGCTCTTACGCCACCCTCTGTTTGTGGAATCACCTCGGTTGAGAAGCTCAACGACCTTATGGCAGGATGTTACATCCTGCCTCGTGTGGGGAGGAGAAGAGAATGAAACGGAAATGCAGCATCCCGACGCCTTTGGGCAACATGGACGCGGTGGCGGAGCAGGGCGCCTTGTGGGGGCTCTGGTTCGCCGGTCAAAGATACCAGCCCGAAATCTCCGTGGACTGGGTGGAAGACCCGGACCACCCGCTCTTTGCGGCTTTGCGCGGGCAGCTCGACGCTTATTTCGCGGGAAAGCTTCGTGCCTTCGACCTGCCGATCGCAGTCGAGGGGACGCCGTTTCGGATGGCGGTGTGGGCTTTGCTAAGGAACATACCCGCGGGGACGACCACCACCTACGGGACCCTGGCCGTGCAACTGGCCGGGGGCCGCGGAGGACGCGTCCCTTCAGCCCAGGCGGTGGGCGGCGCCGTGGGACACAATCCGCTCACCATCATCGTTCCGTGCCACCGCGTGGTGGGGGCGAACGGCTCTTTGACCGGCTATGCCGGCGGCCTCGACCGCAAGGCCGCCCTGCTGGCCCTGGAAGGAGTCGAAAACCTGCGACAAGGGGTTTGAAGCAGGGCAAGGACCAAAAAAACGTCCCGGACTCAAAAGGAGCTTATCGTGGTCGAGATATACGTCGATGCCGACGCCACCCCCGTGAAGAACGAGGTGATGAGGGTGGCCAAACGCTACGGGCTCAAGGTCTACCTTGTCTCCAACTCCGAGATACAAACGGGGCCGGACCAATCTGTCGAGATGGTGATCGTCGGCAGCACGTTCGACGCCGCGGATGACTGGATCGCGGAGCATGTTACCGGGCGGGATATCGTGGTATCGGGCGATATTCCCCTCGCGTCGCGGTGCCTGGCAAAAGGCGCTCGGGTGATAGACCCCAAAGGGCGCGTTTTCACCGAAGAATCTATCGGCGACTCCCTCGCGAACAGAGAGCTGATGGCCTACTTGCGCGACATGGGAGAGATGACGGGAGGGCCCGCCCCCTATGCGAAGCGGGACCGCTCCACCTTCCTCCAGCGGCTCGACGACCTGATCCAGGCGATATTCAAGGGGCACCGATAACCTTACCCGGGGGCCTCTATGCTACGCATACTTCTTCGCCAGCTCCAACCCTTTATGGGTCGCGGAAAAGCCGAATTCTTTCAATGGCCGGGCATAGTCGCTCCCGGAGGCCGGTCTTCCATTGATCGTCTCGACGGTGACGATCTTCTCCGGGCTGAAGTCCCTCGCCAGGAGCACCTTGAAAAAGGAGAGGTAGTCGCCGATCCGCGGGTCGTCGGGCGGAACGTGGATATCGAGGGCGCCCCCGTTCCGGCGTGAAACGAGCACGCGTTTTGTCCCGCTATAGACCAGGTGGGTCGAAGGGATGCGGGAGGGGTTGACGCCTTTCAGGGAGTCCAGCCTGATGCCGCATAACGAGGCCGGGTCGATCGCGTTCATCCAGTAGACCGCGTCTTCGCGGATAGGCGTGTTCAGGAACCGGTACGCTTCGGGGGAGATGAACTGGATGCCGGGAATGCCCTCGAAAAAGTACCCCGAAAGGATTTCCCCGGACAGCTCCATGAGCCTCAGCGCCCTAAAGATCGCCGCCCACTGGAGGAGAGGCAGCTCGCACGCGACGAGCTGCCGGAAGAGGATGCCGTAGCGGCGCAAAAGCTGCCGGACGCGGTCCTTGACCAGCTCGGCCTCATCGATGGAATCCTTTTCGATACGTTCGCCGCCAAGCACGTGCCAGTTGCCGGGATAGAGCTGGGCGGCGCCCCACCGGCCGTGCCCCGGCCGGACCGGCCTGCCGGGCCCGCTTTTTGGGCCGTTGTGGGCGAAGTCCGTCAGGATGCCCTGGCGAAGGGCCGCGAGACTATCGTTGGCCACGAGCCCCCGCCACACGAGGTCCCACAGTTTTCTGGTCACCGTGCGGCTGTCCCCCCTGGAGAACCGGACGATATCAGGGAGGCTGTACCGTCCCATGCGGTTCGGAAACAGCCGGGAGATCTCATCCGGCAGGGCCTCTTCTTCCGCCGTTTCCGCTTTCGTCCGGCCGTCCCGCGGAAGGTATAGCTCCAGGTCGTCGGCGAAGGCAAAGCCGATCTTCCCGCTCCCGCACCCGAACCACATCAGGCCGCTTCCCTGCATCAGGCCGTCCAGCCGGGAGCCGGAGTAAGGCGATAACCTGGCGGGCAGGATGTGCGTCTCCCAGGCTTCCGCCGGGGCGGGGTAGCCGAAGAGCTGATCGAGGCGGTCCTGCAGGTCGGAAACGGCTTCGCCGGTCGCGACAAGCCCCTGCCAGGCGGCGAGAAACAGGGGGAGGTGGTCTATCTTCAAGGCAGTGAAGGAGGGCCGGCGCGCCTTCCTCGCCATCCGGAGGAGGATCTCCAGGTTTTCCCGGTCGCAGATTTCCGGCTCGACCGCCGATTCCGTGAGGAGATCGAGGATGAGTGCCTCATGCTCCACGAGGCCGGCCAGCAGGCCGTCCAGGACGGCGTCGTCGAGACCGAGCACCGCCCCCGGGAAAGACCTTCGGACCGGTCCGTAGAAGGAGAGCCACTGGAGAAAGATATCGGACAGCACCAGGTCGTCCTGCTCTTCCTTCTGGGGCACGTCGTTATCTGCCGTCGTTGTGGTTGCGGACGAAAGGACTTCATGCCTCAGAGGCTCGTCCGTGGCGACATCCCTGGCGTCCGGCACATCCCGGCCCGATGAAAAGGCGCGGATTATGCGGTCGACGTTCTCCAGTGCGCAGACCACCCTCAGCGATGAGCCGGGCAGCCGGACCGAGAGCACCTTATCCCTCACCGGTACAACCGCTTCCGCCGCGGGCACCTCATGGTCGCGCTCCACCGCGGACAGAAGCGCCTCCCATTCGGGCATGGGGATGAGGGAGCGCTCCTTTACCCAGTCGAGGAGGTCGCCCCCCGGCCGGGGGGCATAACCGGGGGCCGTCCGCTGCAGCTTGGCCTCCAGGTCCCCGACCAGGTCGCGGGGGATGCGGGGCCGCAAAGAAGTGGAAAACAGGACCTCCTTCAACAACTCCCCGCTCAAACGTGAGGAGCGCCCCGACACCGGCGAGTCGTCTTCGTACATGTACGTCTCGGTCTGCTTCCAGACCAGGCCGTCCGCGAAGGGGGAAGCCGCTGCCGTCGTCGCCTCGGTCAGCTTTATATGCCCCGTGCGGACCTCATCGAGGAGCTGCCGCAGGCTCGGCAGATCGAACTCATCCTGCAGGCAGGTGCGCCAGGTCTCCAGAAGGATGGGAAAATCGGGATACCGAAGCACGGCGTCCATCAGCTTCTTTGACCGCAGCCGGTTCAGCCAGAGGGGCAGCCGCTTCTTGAAGTGCGCCCGCGGGAGCAGGAGCGCGCGGCCCGCGTTTTCCCGGAACATGGCCCCGAAGAACGCGCTCTTCTCGAGAGTCAGGCGCAGCAGCCGCTCCAGGTTCTCCGGCGTGACGAGGGAGAAGAGCGCATCGCGGGAAAACTCATGGGGGAGCATCAGCAGGAGGCACTCGTTGTTTTCGATGATCTCCAGGTGGTGTCCGTATTTTTCCTCCCAGGCCGCCTGCAGGGCCAGACCGAAAGGGCGGTTGACTCGTCCGCCCCAGAGGGTGTGGAGTATCACCTGCAACAGCCCCGAGGTGTTCAGGGGGTCCTGAACGTGCTCGATGAGCAGGTGGCGGCGGTGGGGAAGGGCGGCGCCCGTCGTTTCCCGCTGCCGCCGCAGGTAGCCGATCAGCTCGTCGGCGGCCCAGTTGTCCAGGAAATAATCGCGGGAAAGCTCGTCACGGAATGACGGGTCGTCGAGCCGGCCGTTCGCGTGCTCCAGAAACAGGAGGATTTCCTGCGAGAAGTGGAATTCCCGGCTCATGTCCTCTGCCTTCCAGAAGGGAAAGATGCCGGGTTTGGCCTCTGTCGGGACCACTTCCACATCGTTCGGCGTGATCTTCCGGACGCGCCAGACGTGCGTCCCCAGGCTGAAGGTATCCTCGATGCTCCGTTCCCAGACGAACTCTTCGTCAAGCTCGCCGATCTTGGCCCGCGTCTCCTCGATCCGCAGATCGTAGTATCCCCGGTCCGGGATCGTGCCGCCGGACAGGTAGATCAACCGCTCCACCCCTTCCCTGCCGCGGACGGTGTTGTCTATCAGATCCAGGGAGATGCGGGGTTTCAGCTCCCTGACCCTCGTCTCCGCGTACCTTCCCGCAAGCATGGAGAGGACGAGGTCGAAGGCTTTGCGCGAAAGATGGCGGTAGGGATAGCTCGTCTTTAAGAACGCGAAAAGCTCGTCCACATCCCATCGATCGAGGCCGACCATGGAGACGATCACCTGGGCAAGGACGTCCAGGGGCGCATCTATCGGGCTGATCGATTCGATATCCTGGTCCGTCACGCTCCGCGCTATCACGGCGGCGTTCAGGAAATCGCGGCCGTGTGTGGGGTAAAGCAGGCCGCGGCTCATGCCCCCCACGCGGTGGCCCGAGCGCCCGATGCGCTGGATCGCAGACGAGATGGCGGGCGGGGTGCTGATGAGGATCACCCGGTCGAGGTCGCCGATGTCTATGCCGAGCTCCAGCGAGCTCGTGGCGACGATGGCCTTCAACTCCCCGTTCTTCAGCCGTTGCTCGACCGCCAGGCGTATCTCCCTCGACAGCGAGCCGTGGTGGGCATAGGCGAGCTCCTGGGGCTCGCCCTCGTTGATCATGCGGGTGACCTTTTCCGCCGTCCTGCGGCTGTTGACGAAGAGCAGGGTCGAATGGTGGGCCCTGATGATCTCCCTGAAGGCGTCGACGAGCACCGGCCACCAGAAGCCGTCCACGAGCTTTTCCCGGGCGTTTTGCGGAAAGCGGACATCGATGGCGTACTCTTTTTTGTCCGTGGACCGGATGACCTTTACCCGGCGCTTCTCATAGATCTCCGACCGGACGTCCTCACTGTGCACGTATCCACCCACGAATTCGGCAACCGTCTCCAGGGGCTTCACCGTGGCCGAGAGGCTGATGCGCTGGAATTCTCCGGCGAGGCGGACCAGGCGCTCCACTGCCGTGATCAGGTGCGTCCCCCTTTTCGTGCCTACCACGGCATGGATCTCGTCCAGTATGACCGTGGCGACCCCCGCGAGCAGGGTCAACCCGTTCCGGGAGCTGAGCATGATATTGAGGCTCTCCGGCGTGGTGATGAGGATTTCCGGGGGACGCCTGAGCATCTGCCGCCGCTCCTCGGCCGGCGTGTCGCCGGACCTGGTGAGGACGCCGATGTGTGGGAACGGCTCGCCCGCCTCCCAGAAGGACGCGGCGAGCTCCGCAAGCGGCGTCGTGAGGTTCCGCCGGATGTCGTTATTGAGCGCCTTCAGCGGCGAGACATAGAGGACGCGCGTCCTGCCTAAGCCCCATGCGCCCGTGACAAGCTGGTTTATCGCCCAGAGGAAGGCGGTCAGCGTCTTGCCGCTGCCCGTGGGCGCCGTCACCAGGGCGTGAGCGCCCCCGGCGATCTCCGGCCATGCCTTCGCCTGGATGTCGGAAGGTGTTCCGAATCGTGCGGTAAACCATTTTCGGATGAGGGGGTGGAAGAGCGCCAGGGCTTTATCCCGTTCTTTCATATCCATATCCCTGTGGCCTTGCGATGTCACGTCCGCCCTCTCAATATCCCACTTTCACGGGAGATCGTCAATGCTGACGCGGACGCGCAACTCATGGCCGGGGAAGGGGAAGATCGAAGGGGATACGTGCGGACGACGCCGCGAGCGGCAAAGCCTCGCGCGCGACTCCCCAAAACGCACTATTTCGCTTGTTTGTCTATGGCCGGGGGCCGGCGAAACGAACGCCGCTCTTCGGACGCTGCGCACGGCGGCCGGGGAGGCCCTCTGCCGGGGGCTGCCTGTCCAGCATCAGCCTCGCCCTTTCTTTTGCATATTGCCGGGCGTCTTCTTCGGCCTCCAGCCTGAGTTTTCTCTCGTTGAACGCCTCGACCAGGTCCATGTACTCCGGGGAATCGAAATCGAGCAGGGAGAATTTGAGGTTTCTTTCCTCGACAAATTCCTTAAAAGTCGTATCGGGGGTCATGCCTCCTCCTCGTAGTTAAGGTGTTCCTTTTCGTATTATCGCAGGTTACGATTCTTTGCTTAAGCGAACGGCGGGCACAACGCCAAAAAAGCTTGTCTTTTCCCTTGTTCCATTCATATAATGCGTCCGTGGACAAGAACAGCGGAAGAAACTGAACGCCTGGGCCGTGACGCTCTTATAGGCCACATGGGTCTTTCCACAAACCACGTTAATGTAGCTCACGCGAAAAACGACCCTACGTCCTTGTAGCTCCTCACCCCCCGTATCGCCCCGCCGCCGCTCGGGGAGCGCGCCGTTCGAACGCATTCGATGCGCAGAACTGCGAAGACCGGCCCGAGCCGCAGCTTCGGCCGTCGGCGTCCTTGAGTAAGCCAACATTAATGTAGCTTCGTTGAAGGCTATCCTACGTCTTCGTAGCCAATAAGCGCCCACGCCTCCCGGTCCTTTCCGCGCGCATGGCCACTCAAGCGATCTTCAATGCATGCAACCCGCCGTAATCATAAGATGTTGATCCCGATGCATGCGTTTTTTCACGCCCCCTCATGCTTTGGCACGTTAATTGAAAGTATGAGAACAGCGCATCGGGGAGGCGAGACATGAAAAGCCGATGCGCCTTAAGTGACCGGTCGCATGCCGGTCCACGTGCACGAAGGCGGGGAAAAACGCGGCAGAAAAGATGCCGTGTCCCTTGGCGTGATGGAGCTATTCTGAACGACGGACCTGTCCTGGAGCGACCGGTGGAGGCACGGGCTTCGGGACACTTTCCAAGAAGTGCAGAGGGGGCCCTCCCCAGAGTCCGGGCGCCCTCTCCTCCCAAGGGCCGGGCAACGCCGCCCGGCCCCCCTATGCATCGATGCAGGCCCGCCCGGACGGGCAGCTCACATGAAACCCTTACAAGAGACGACTTTTAGCGCGGAAGAGGCCCACCCGGGACGGGCAAGGAACGTGAAAGGACATAGCGGACGGAACCAAGGCGCATTCGAAAGAAGTGGGGAGCGAATCTAACATAAGGAGGTTTCAAAAGATGGAGAGGGTACGTTTGATGGGGAGGACGATGAGCATAATGCTCGCTCTTATGCTCGTCGTTTCTCTTGGCACATGGACCAGGGCATATTCGGCGGAACCGATCAAGGTCGGCGTCCTTCATTCTCTCAGCGGCACGATGTCGATCAGTGAAGTGGCGGTGAAAGATGCGACCCTGATGGCAATCGCCGAGATTAACGCGAAGGGCGGACTCCTAGGCAGGCAGATCACGCCGATCGTCGAGGACGGGGCGTCCGATTGGCCGACCTTCGCGGAAAAGGCCAAGAAGCTGATCTCAAAGGACAAGGTCGTCGTGGTCTTTGGCTGTTGGACCTCGGCGAGCCGCAAGGCAGTGCTGCCCGTTTTCGAAAAAGCCGATCATTTGCTTTTCTA
>PLSJ01000318.1 GCA_003165115.1 Syntrophaceae bacterium
AAGTATCCTTCGAGCGGATGAACCTGTTTTTTCTTGACGGACGCCGGGGCGGGTGCTATTAATATGGTAACGTATACAGAACCTCATATCTGCCGGGAGAACCTGTCATGGCGCACACGAAAGATGACCGTTACCTCGTGCCCGCGTTGGAGCAGGCCGGCCGCGTGCTCTTCTGCCTGGCCGGGTCCGACGCCTCCCACACGAGCCTCAACGACATCTGCGAGTCCGTGGGCATCCACAAGAGCAGGGCCTTCGCCATCCTCCATACGCTCAACAAACTGGGGTTTGTCCAGAGGAATACGGAAGGGAGCGGCTACGCCCTCGGCCCCGGTCTCGTGTCGCTGTCGCGCAGGTTCCTCGACAAGCTGAGCGCCCCGCGCCTGGCAGAGCCCATCCTTGCGGAATTGGCGAGAAAGACCGGGAATACGGCCGTCTTCGGACTGATAGCCGAAAAGTACGTCTTCGTCGTCGCAAAGCATGAAGGCGAACAGGCCTTTTCTATCACCATGCGCCTCGGGCAGCGCTTCCCCCTCTCCTATGGCTCCCACGGCAAGGCCATCGCGGCCCGCCTTCCCGCCCGGGAGCTCGATCTGCTCCTCCGGGAAGAGCACCTCTATTTCCACGGGGACCCTATGAGGTTCGACAGGGAGAGGCTGGAGGCCGAGATGGAGGCCTGCCGCCGGGAAGGTTTTGTCACCGACGTGGGGGAAATGGTGCAGGGACTCACCACCGTGGCGGCGCCCGTCATCGGTGCGGGCGGCTCGCCGGTGGGCTATATCGTGCTCGTCGGCCTTTTTTCGGCGGAGACCGCCCGCGAGCTGGGAACGGACGTGGCGGGCGCGGGCCGGGCGCTTTCCCGGCAGCTCGGGGCACACGAAGAATAAGGGACCGGAAAAACAGTTCGGAGGGAAGAGATGGCAAAAAATAGAAGAGAACGGCCGCACAAAGCGGGCGCGAAAACGGCGTCGATCACGCTTACCGTGAACGGGCGGATATACGGTCTGGAGGTGGGAGGTGCGCCGGGCGCGGTCGATCCCGCCCACACCCTGGCTTTTACGCTCCGGGAGACCCTGGGCCTCACCGGCACGAAGGTGTCGTGCGACAACGGCGCCTGCGGCTGCTGCACGGTCCTCATGGACGACAAGGCGGTCCTCTCCTGCATGACCCTGACGGTCGAATGCGACGGCAAGAGGGTCACGACGATCGAGGGCCTGCGGGACGCGGAGACAGGCCGCCTCGACCCGCTGCAGCAGGCGTTCATCGACGAGACCGCCTTTCAGTGCGGCTTCTGCACGCCGGGCATCATCATGAGCGCGAAGGCCCTCCTGAACGAGAACCCGCGGCCCTCGCAGGAAGAGGTGAAAGAAGCCCTCGCGGGCAATTTCTGCCGGTGCATCAGCCATTACCAGGTGATAGACGCGGTCATGGCGGCAAGCACGGTGAAAGAAGAGGTGGCGAAATGACGGCGGCATACCGGTTCATAGGCAAAGTCATGCCGAGAAAGGACGCCCTCGACATAGTCTCGGGAACGTCCAGATATGTAAGCGATATCAAGCTCCCCGACATGCTCCACTGCAAGGTGCTGCGAAGCCCGCACCCCCATGCCAGAATCGTCAGGGTCGACAAGAGCGGGGCCGAGGCGCTCGAAGGGGTGGCAGCGGTGCTCACGTGGCAGGACGTCCCCGACTGGAAGGGGGGGACGCCGCGTCACACGAGGGTGCTCGACGAGAAGGTCAGGTTCGTCGGCGACGCCGTGGCGCTCGTCGCGGCGACGACCGAGCAGATCGCCGAGGAGGCACTCGACCTGATAAAGGTCGAGTACGAGTTGATGCCTGCCGTTTTTGAGATGGAGGACGCATTACGGCCCGGCGCGCCCCAGATCTACGATGAATATCCCGGAAACGTGGTAACGCCGGGCATGCCCTTTTTCGGTCCGAAAAACCTGAAGGACGTGGTGATGGGGGACGTGGAGAGCGGGTTCGCGCAGGCGGACGTCGTCACGGAGGGCACCTTCGGCTACGAGAACATGCCCAACCCCCTGCCTCCCGAGCCCCCCGGCGTCATCGCCCTGTGGGAGGAGCCGAACAAGCTCACCCTCTGGGTGTCGAACCAGGCTTCCTACATGGATACCGTTACCCTCTTTCACGTCATGGAGAGACAGGTCGAGGTGAGGAGCATCGGAGGCCCCTGCGGCGGCAGCTTCGGATCGAAGTTCATGTCCTGGCAGATGCAGTGCCACGCGGCCCTCCTCTCCAGGGCAACGGGAAAGCCCGTCAAATTCATCTTCACGAAGGAGGAGCACCTGGCGGCGTTCGTCCTGCGCCCTTCGTCCCGGATGAACGCCCGCGTCGGCATGAAGAAGGACGGGACGATCACCGCCGTGGCCGGCAGGTGGCTCATCGACACCGGATACTACTCCATGACGACCCAATCCCAGGTAGCCGTCGGCTGCGGTGAGGTGCAGATCATGGTCAGGTGTCCCAACTGGGACCTGCGGCCCGTGATCGTCTGCACGAACCGGAACGCGTCGGGGATCGTCAGGGGCTTCGGCGGCCAGGAGCTGAAGTGCATACTCATCCCGCTTTTGAGCCTCGCCATGGAAAAACTGGACATCGACCCCTTTTTGTTCCTCAAGAAGAATTTTGTCAAGCCCGGTGACGGGTACTTCTGGCGGGACGGCATCTGGTACACCTACAGGGGTGTCGACTACGGCCCGGCCATGGATAAAGGGGCGGCCCTGTTCGGCTGGGAGGAGAAGTGGAAGGGGTGGCTCAAGCCCAGCTCCACGGCCGGCGCCAAGAAAAGAGGGGTGGGGGTTGGCGTCCATGGGAACGCCGATATCGGCGAGGACGCATCGGAGGCGTATGTGCGCATCCACCCGAGCGGGAAGGCGGTGCTCTTTTCCTGCGTGACCGAGCACGGGACCGGCCAGAGGACCAATTTCGCGAAGATGGTGGCCGAAGTGCTCCAGATACCCCTGGACAACGTCTCCGTGGCGCCTTCCGATTCGCTCACCAACCCCTATGAGTTCGGGCCGGCGGGCTCCAGGGGGACCTACGCCATAGGGAGCGCCGTCATCAGGGCCGCCGAAGACGCGAGGAAGAAGCTCTTCGAGGTCCTCGTCCCCCGGCTTGGCGGGGATGTGGAGGACCTGGATACAATGGACGGGCTGGTCTTCTCCAAGAGCAGTCCCGAGAAGAAAGTACCGTGGAAGGCGATCGGACCCGACAGGACCGTCACGGGGTACGGGCGCTTCGAGCCCGACTATACGCTGACGAACTGCATGATGACCTTTCTCGAGGTCGAGGTCGATACGGAAACGGGGCAGGTGACCCTGCTTCGCGTCGTGAACGCGACGGACGCGGGCTGCGTCATAGACCCCCAGGGGCTCAGGGGCCAGCTTAACGGCTGCCTCGGCTCCGCCGGCATCGACAGCGCGCTCTTCGAGGAAACGGTCCTTGACCGCACGACCGGACATATCCTTACCGGCAACATGATCGACTACAAGTGGCGCGTCTTCCCGGACCTGCCGGAAATCGAGAACGTCGTCCTGGAGACGCCCTTTCCCAGCCACCGCTTCGGCGCCGTCGGGGTGGGGGAGGTGGCGACCTCGCCGGGACCGTCCGCGATACTCATGGCGGTCTCGAACGCGATAGGGACGCGGCTCTACGAGTATCCGGTGACGCCCGACAGGGTGCTCCGCGCGCTGGGCAAAGGAGGCGCACGATGAAAACGTTCACACACTACAACGCGCGGTCGGTCGGTGAGGCCCTCGGTCTCCTGGAGAAACACAGGGGGAAGGCGAAGCTGAACGCGGGGGGCACCGACCTTCTGGGGATACTGAAGGCGGCGGTCGAGTCGGAGTATCCGGAGGCGGTCGTCAACCTTAAAGACATAGAGGGCCTGGACTACATCAGGGAGGATGAAGAGGGCCTGAGGATAGGCGCCCTGACAAAACTCGCGGCCGTTGCCTCCGCCGCCGTCGTAAAACAGGATTACAAGGTGCTTGGCGACGCCGCCCGGTCGGTGGCTACGCCCCAGGTCAGGAACATGTGCACGATAGGGGGCAACCTCGCCCAGGACGTGCGCTGCTGGTACTACAGGTACCCGCGCCAGCTCGGCGGGCCGATCACGTGCCTGCGCAAGGGCGGGCCCCTGTGCAACGCCGTTTCCGGCGATAACCGGTATCATTCCCTCTTCGGGGGCGCCCCGCTCGCAACGTATCCGTGCGTCTCTCATTGTCCCGCGTCGTCCGCCATACCCTTCTCCCTGGGCCTCGTCAGGACAGGCAATTTCACGGAGGCCGCCAGGGTCGTGCTCGATTACAACCCCCTGCCTGCCACTACCGGCCGTGTCTGCCCCACGTTCTGCGAGCCGGAGTGCAAGCGGGGCGAGACCGACGAGCCGGTGGCCATACGGTGCGTGGAGCGCGCCGTCGGCGACCATATGCTCGAAAAGAGCGCCGAATTCTACGCGCCCCCCGGCACGGAATCGGGCAAGGCCGTCGCCGTCGTGGGATCGGGGCCGTCCGGACTCGCCGCCGCCTATTACCTGAGGAGGGCGGGCCACCGGGTCACCGTATTCGAGAGGCTGCCGGAAGCGGGCGGAATGCTCACCTACACCATACCGTCATTCCGCCTGCCGAAGGACGTGGTGAGAAGTCAGGTCCGGGCGCTGGCGGGCATGGGCATCACCTTCGAGTGCGGACACGACGTGGACAAGGAGGCGCTATCCGGCATCCGCGCACGGTTCGACGCGGTCCTCCTCGCGTGCGGCGCATGGGGCGAGAAGCGGCAGGGGATGAAAGGCGAGGGCCTGACGCTCTCCGGCCTCGATTTTTTGAAAAGGGTGAATGAAGGAGAGAAGGCCCTGCCGGGCAGGAAGGTCGCCGTAATCGGCGGAGGCAACGTGGCCGTCGACGTGGCGAGGACGCTCCTGAGGCTTGGGGCCAAACCTGTCGTGCTCTACCGCAGGGGCCGGAAAGAGATGCCCGCGTTCAGCGAGGACGTGGAGAAGGCCCTGGAGGAAGGCGTGCGTTTCCGGTTCCTCACCCTGCCTGTCCGGGCATCGAAGAGCGCATCGGGCATTGCGCTCGAATGCGGGCGCATGGTCCTGGGTGCGCCCGACGCATCAGGCCGCCGCGTACCTGTGATGAGACCGGGTTCGGGCTTCACCGCGACCTACGATGCCGTCATCAAGGCAATCGGCGAAGAGCCGGAAGAGTACCCGGCCGCATCGACGTCCGGCAAAAAGGGCAAGGGCATTCCCGGCCTTTTTGCGTCCGGGGACTTTGTCACGGGGCCGTCCACCGTCGTTGCCGCCGTGGCTTCCGGCCGCGAGGCGGCCCGCGAGATCGAGCTTCTGCTCCGCCCCGACCATCCTCAGGCCAATGGCGGCGCACACGGCGCTCCGGCCACACGCCCCTTTTTCGAGAAGACAGCCCGCATCCGGACGAGAGAGGCTGCGCCGTCGATGCGGGTGAAGGGCCTCGACATCGAAGACACGTCGTCACCACTTCCGGGAGAGATCGAGACGGAGGCGGGCAGGTGCTTCAACTGCGGGTGCGTGGCGGTCAATCCGAGCGACGTGGGCACGGCGCTGGTGGCCCTCGACGCGCAGGTCGTCACCACGAAACGGAGCATCGACGCGCGGGCCTTCTTCACTGCCGGGGCAACGGCCTCCACAATACTCGATCCTGATGAGGTGATTACGGAGATACGGGTCCCCCGGCCTCCCCGGGGCGCCCGGCAGTCGTACCTCAAATTCACCCTGAGGAAGTCCGTCGATTTCGCGGTGGTGAGCGTCGCGGCAGTTATTACGGAAGCCGGGGACGCATGCACGGAGGCCCGCATAGCCCTCGGCGCCGTAGGCCCCGCACCCATTAGGGCACTTGCCGCCGAAGAGGCTATTCGCGGGCATCGGCTGGATGATGCGGTGGCGGCGCAAGCCGCGGAGGCGGCCCTCGCGGGGGCCTGGCCGCTCAGCATGAACGGCTACAAGGTGGAGATCGCGAAAGTGCTCGTCAAGAGGGCCATTCTGGGTCACGAGTAGCCCGGAGAAGGAGGGAGTGATGCCGATAGAAGGGTTCGAGCCGTACAGGCCGGAGGACGCAGGGATTTACGACACATACAGGCGGTGGCTGGGGCTTAACTGGGGAGACCTCTTCGATAAGGCCACGGATATCTATCCCGGGAAAGAGGGCCTCGCGGACGACACCGCCCGCTTCACTTACGGGGAGTTGCGTGAAAAGGTGGACCGCCTCGCCGCGGGCTTCATCGGGCTGGGCATCGGGCCGCGCGACTTCGTGCTCCTCCAGATACCGAACTGGCACGAGTACGTGATCGCGTTTTTCGCGCTCCAGAAGGTGGGGGCCATCACGGTCCTCCTCATCAGTCGCCACGGCCCCGCCGAAATTGCGCACGTCTGCGGCCTGACCCATCCCGTCGCGTGGATCGGGCCGGACCTCTACAGGAACACCGACTACCCGGCCATGATCGGGCGCATCATGGAGCAAGAAACGGCCCTGCGCCATCTCGTCACGGTAAGGGGACGGGAGCGCGCCGGGTGCGTCCGCCTGGAA
>PLSJ01000415.1 GCA_003165115.1 Syntrophaceae bacterium
GAAGACGTGGCCTACGCGGAGCATGAAGGGATCACCCTCACCTACCTGGCGGCCCCGAAACGCGTGATTTCGAAAGATGGACGGCTCGCGGGCGTGGAATGTGTCCGCATGGAGCTGGGCGCACCCGACGCAAGTGGGAGACCGCGGCCCGTCGCCGTGCCGGGGACCGAGTTTATCGCGCCCGCCGACAGGCTCATCGCGGCGGTCGGGCAGGTGCCCGACATCGAATTTCTCCGGGGGCCGGGATTGTCGCCGAACGGCAGGGGGCAGATCGACGTCTCCCGCGATACCAATGCGACAAGTATTGAAGGCGTGTTCGCCGGCGGCGACAGCGCGGGGGCAAGGGCTTTCGTGGCGGACGCCATAGGCGACGGGAAGAAAGCCGCCCTCGCCATCCACTGTTTCATCGAGAAGAAAGACGCAAAAAAGGCCCTCGAGGAGAACCGCATCGGCGAGGGGCGCTCTTTTTCCTTCGGGCGCTTCATGAACCCCGCGGGCTACACCGAGGACCTGCAAAAGATAGTCCCCTTCGCGAAGGTCAATGCCCTCTGCTTCACTCATGCCGGACGCAGCCGGAACAGCGATCCCCTGAAGGCCAAGGACGTGGCGAGCACCTTCAGGGAAGTGACGGCCGGCCTTGAGCCTGCAATGATGGAGGCCGAGATACTCCGCTGCTTCAAGTGCGGCACCTGCACCCGCTGCGACCTCTGTTTCCTGCTGTGCCCCGATATTTCCATCGTCAGACAGGGGGACGAAGGATACACGGTGAGGACGGACTACTGCAAGGGCTGCGGCGTCTGCGCCACCACGTGCCCCCGGCACGTGATAGAGATGGGGGACTACTCCCCCGGCTCATCCCGAACAGTGACAGGAGGTGGCCTGTGAGACAGCTTCTGGCAGGGAATTACGCGGTGGCGGAAGCGGTGCGTATGGCGAAGGTGCAGCTCGTGGCGGCCTATCCCATCACGCCGCAGACCCCGATTTACGAAAAACTGTCGGATATGGAGAACGACGGGAGGCTCACGGGTATCATGATGCGGACGGAATCGGAGCATTCCGCCATGGCGGCCTGCATAGCCGCATCCCTGACAGGCGTGCGCACGTTCACCGCGACCGCGTCCCAGGGGCTGGCGCTCATGCACGAGATGCTCCACTTCGCCTCGGGCAACAGGGTCCCCATCGTGATGTGCAACGTGAACCGCGTGATCTCCGCCCCCTGGGCCTTCGGGAGCGACCAGTCGGACAGCCTTTCCCAGAGAGACACGGGATGGCTCCAGTTTTACTGCGAAGACGCCCAGGAGGCTTACGATACGGTAATCCAGGCGTACAGCATCGCGGAACAGGCGCTTCTGCCCGTCATGGTAGCCATCGACGGCTTCTTTACGTCCCACTTCATCGAACCCGTGGACATACCGGACCAGGCATCGGTCGACGCCTTTCTGCCGCCCTTCGGCCTACCCACGAGGTTCGACATCGACGACCCGGCATACATAAACAATGTCGTGAACCCGGAGCAGTACATGGGGTACAGGCAGCGGAGCTTCGAGGACATGGAAAAGACGAGGCCCATAATCCGCGAGGTAAACGAGCGGTATCAACGCATCATCGGAAGAGGCTACGGCGTCGTGGAACCGGTGAACTGCGCCGGCGCCGAGATTGTCCTCGTCACGAGCGGCGCCATGACCAGCACCGCCCGCGTGGCGATCGAGTCCCTCCGGGAGAAGGGCCTCAGCGCGGGCCTGCTTAAGTTGAAGGGATTCAGACCCTTCCCTACCGAGGAGGTGCAGGAGGTACTGAAAGACGTGCCGAAGGTGGTCGTGCTCGACCGGAACATCTCTCTCGGCAAAGAAGGCATCTGGTGCCAGGAACTGAAGGCTGCCCTGTATCCCCTGGAGCGTCGTCCCGAGGTGCACGGCTTCATCGCGGGTATCTGCGGGGCGGATGTCTCTCCGGATATGATCGAAGGCATGGTGTTTCAGGCGCTGAGCCGGGCAAAACCGGAACGTCTGCCCACATGGGTGCGGCGGGACGGATAGGGAAGTAAGGACGGCATAATAATAGCCGAAAGCGGAGTGAATAATGAAGAATGATCTAATAGTCGAGGAAATGGAAAGAGAATTGATGCGTCCCGGACATATGGCCTGTCCCGGCTGCGGAGAAGCGAGTACCATGCGGCTTGTGCTCAAGGTCCTGGGAGAAAAGACGATCGTCGTTATTCTGCCCTCCTGCGTGGGCGTGATCAGCGCCACCTTTCCCAACGCCACCTTTGCCGTGCCCTGTTTCCATTCCGCCTTCGAGATCGCGGCGCCGACCGCTTCGGGCATTGCGAACGCCCTGAAGCTCCAGGGCCGGGAAGACGTGACGGCACTGGCCTTTGCGGGTGACGGAGGGACCTTCGACATCGGCCTCCAGTCGCTCTCCGGCGCCGCCGACCGCAACGACAACTTCATCTACGTCTGCCTCGACAACGAGGCGTACATGAACACGGGCATCCAGTCGAGCTCATCGACCCCACAGAACGCCTGGACCATGACCACCCCCGGCGGCAGGAGGGGCAGGAAGAAGAAATTCATGCAGATCATCGCAGCCCACAGGATGCCGTACGCCGCAACCGCGTCGATAGGCCATCCCCTCGACCTCATGGAGAAGGTCAGGAAAGCCAAGGAGATAAAGGGCATGAAATTCATCCATACCCTGACGCCCTGCTCCACGGGATGGCGCATGCCCGAGGACCTCTCCGTGAAGGCTGCCCAGCTTGCCGTGGAGACAAAACTTTTCCCCCTTTACGAGGTGATCGATGGTTCCGAGTACCGGATCACCCATCAGCCCCAGGGCCTGCCGGTAAGTGAATACCTGAAGATCCAGGGACGTTTCCGCCATTTTACCAAGGACGACGTGGACCGTCTCCAAAAGGAAGTCGACGAAGACTGGGAGCGCCTGCTGGCTCAGTCAGCGATGAAGGGCTGTGTGTGACGACAAAGAAATTCGTCATAAAAGATAATCAGACCATTCGGAAGAAGGTTTACGAACACTTGCGGGAGCAAATCCTCAAGGGGCAGATCGCTCCGAACGAACGGCTCATCGAGGCGAAGATCGCCCAGGACATAGGGACCTCCCGGACGCCGGTGCGAGAGGCGCTGCACAGCCTGGAAATGGAAGGGCTTATCGAATCGATGCCCCGTATCGGTTATACGGTGAAGACCATCAGCGACCAGGAAGCGGTGGAGCTCTGGGAGATCCGCTGTCTCATCGAAGGGCTGGCCGTCCGCTGGGCCTTCGAGAAGGCCCCGGAGAAGCTGGTAAAAGAGCTGAGAAAGAACATTGCCCGTGCGGAAGAACAGGTGTCCCGCGGCAACCTCGATGCCTTTGTCGAGCTGGACGGCCAGTTTCACGAGACCATCGCGCGCCTGAGCGGCGGCCAGCGTCTCCTGGAACTTGCACAGGCGTTGCGGCGTTATGTGTTGAGGTACAGGATCGAGAGCGTCTACCTGCCTGACGTCGCGCTCCGGGCTATCGAGGGTCATAAAGAGATACTCCGGGCTGTCGAAAAGGGAGATGGCGCGGAGATTTCGCTGGCCTTCAAGAACCACCTGGAGCAGTCGAAAAGGGACACGCTCAGGTATGCGTTCGAAGGAAGGAGTGGCGCAAAAAAAGAAGTCCTGTAACAAGGGGGTCGAGTGACCTGTGGTAAGCTTGGAGCGGCCCGGACATGTTTCAGACAGAAGAAGTAAGGACTCACGTTCATCGAGTCGCCATAGCTCAATGCCGTTGTGGGTGAGGAGGTATAGTTGATGAATATTTTGTGGAAGTTCTTCGACAAGCTTTTGGACGTAATGGCTGCCCTGGCGGGAGTGATACTTATATTCATTTGCGGCGCGGTCTGTTACACCATCGGTATGCGGTTCCTTTTCAACATGACCACGATATGGATCACGCAGACCACGGAGTACGGGCTTTTGTGGATAGTCTTCCTGGCGACGGCCTGGCTCCTGAGAGAGGGCGGCCATATCACCACCGACATAATTTACAGCAGCCTCAGCGACAAGGCGAAGCGTGGTATCGATATTGTCATGTTCTTCTGCGCCGCGATTGCGTGCGCCGTGTGCACCTGGTACAGCATCGCCTACACGTACGATTGCATCGTTAACAATGTGACCGATGTCAGGGCCGTCACCGTGCCGAAAGCCGACATCTTCGCCATCATACCGATAGGCTTCTTCCTGCTCTTTATCCAGTTCCTCAGGATGGTATGGGGAAAGCTTGCCGAGACCACCGGAGCGGGGAGGTAGCGCATGGAATGGTACACGATCATCTCACTGCTCTTCGGCGGCATGGTCTTCCTGCTCCTCACCGGGATACCTATCGCCTTCGCCTTTCTCATCGTCAATATGGTGGCCGCCTACTATTTCTTAGGCGGCGCGGCCGGCCTTTTCGGGCTGGTGACGGGCACTTTTAGCTCCATCACCACCTTTACGCTCCTTCCCGTGCCCTTCTTTATCCTCATGGGAGAGCTCATATTCCATACGAACCTCGGGCTCGACGCCGTCAACTGCCTCGACAAATGGCTCGGCAAGCTTCCGGGAAGACTCTCCATCCTGGCGGTCATCATGGGGGTGATCATAGGGGCCTTGAGCGGCTCCACCATCGCCACGTGCGCCCTCCTCGGCGCCATCCTTCTGCCTGAGATGCTGAACAAGGGCTACAGCAAATCGATGAGCCTTGGACCGCTCATGGGGGTCGGCACCGTCGATGCCCTCATTCCCCCCAACGCCCTTACCGTCGTGCTCGCCAGTCTCGCGGGCATAGATGTCGGGCAACTTCTCATTGCAGGCATAGTGCCCGGCATCATCATGTCGGGGCTCTACTTCGTCTACGTCCTCGTCTGGTGCCGCATCTTTCCCGGTGAGGCGCCGACGTACG
>PLSJ01000145.1 GCA_003165115.1 Syntrophaceae bacterium
CCGCTCTCGCCCAGGATAAGCACCGTGGCGTTCGTGCGGCATACCCGGTCGATAAGCGTATACAGGTTCTGCATGACCTTCGAACTGCCCACGATGGTCTTCATCCCGTATCTGCTCTTCAACTGGTCCTGAAGGCTCTGGTTTTCCGCCTTCATCCTTTCGACTTCTTCCTGTGCGAGCTGGCGGAGGCGCACGGCCTGAGAAATGGTCGAGGCGATAACGGTGAGCAGACGGACGTCGTCTTCCAGCGAAATATCCTCGTTCTGGAGACGGTCCGCGGAAAGGGCGCCGATCACCTCGCTGCCGATCCTGACGGGCACGCAGATAAAGGCGATGTCGTGCTTGTTGAGGTGCTGCCGCGAGCCGGTCTTGTCGAGGAACATAGGCTCGTCGGAGATCCTCGGCACGATCATGGGCTTGCCTGTGTCGATCACTTTCCCCGTTATGCCCTCCCCCATGCGATACCGGCCCCTCGCCTGTTCTTCCGGCCGAAGGCCGTATGCCTCCTCGATAACGATCTCCCCCTTGTTTCTGTTGAGGATGGTGAGCGTGCCCCGCAGTATCCCCATGTGCTCAGCCGTAAGCTGGAGGATAGGCTTCAGCACGGTCTTCAGATCGAGGGCCTCGCTCAGCTTGTTACTGATTTCGAAAAGGAGGGAAAACTCCTTTATTTCCCGATTCTTGCGGTCGCTCATCGTCGTTCCTCCTGGGGCAGGCCAAAAACGCGAGCCTGTCGGGCGCGCAAGGGCACGCCCCCTATATGACAATGGCGTTCCAAAAGGAACGCCATTGTTGCCGCACGTCATCGTGTGTCCGATTATACAAGTCTTTCACGTCTTATTCNNTGAAATACTCATTCGTCACTTGTCTCCGTTCGCCCGATCTACTAAACTGTTAGGGCGGATGAGAGACCCGCGCGATACGCGTGAGCAGGCTCCGCGCCGTTTTAGCGAAAGGAGAAGGCATATGAAGCCCACGAACGCTTTTGTCGGACCGCTGCTTACCGATCTGTACCAGCTTACCATGGCGTACGGATACTGGAAGAGCGGCAAGCATAAAGACAAGGCGGTATTCGATCTATTTTTCAGGAAGAACCCATTCGGCGGGGAATTTACCATCTTTGCCGGTCTCGAGGAGGTCATCCGGTCGCTCCATGCTTTCAGGTTCACGGACCAGGACATCGCGTATCTTCATCATGGCGCGTATAAGCAGAAGGCGGAATTGCAGCGCTGCTTCGAGGTCGGCCTGGAGAACGGTTTTATCAGGGAGACCCCGAAGGGCCTCGAAGAATTCCGTTTCGACCGCTGGGGGATCGGGTCGTGGGAACCGACCGGATATCCGGAGGAGGACCTGATGGTGCCGGCACCCCTGCCCGCATGCGAACCCGGCTTCTTCGACTGGCTGAAAGACATCGACTGCTCCGAGCTGAAGATCTACGCGGTACCGGAAGGCACCATCGTTTTTCCCAGGATCCCGATGATCCGGGTCGAGGGGCCCCTGGCCGTCGCTCAAATGCAGGAAACGACACTCCTGAACCTGACGAATTTTCCCAGCCTCGTTGCCACCAATGCCGCGCGTTTCAGGCTGGCCGCGGGCATAGACAAGGGACTTGTCGAATTCGGCCTTCGCCGGGCGCAAGGTCCCGACGGGGGGGTCTCGGCCTCAAGGTACAGCTACCTAGGCGGATTCAACGCGACCAGCAACGCGCGGGCGGGCCAGCTCTTCGGGCTTCCCACGAGAGGGACGATGGCACACTCGTTCGTCAGCTCTTTCGCCGGGCTCGGCGAGGTTACCGACCCCTTCCTCACCGGGCCGGACGGCAAGGAACACAATTTTGTCGATCTTGTGCTTCATTATCGTCGAACACTGGACTACCAGCACACCAACGAAGGGGAGCTGGCCGCATTTATCTCTTATGCACGCTCGTTCGCCGACAATTTCCTTGCCCTCGTCGATACCTACAATACCCTGAAATCGGGTCTGCCAAACTTTATCTGCGTGGCCCTTGCGCTGATGGACATCGGCTATAAGCCCCTCGGCATCAGACTCGATTCGGGCGACCTGTCCTACTTCTCGAGGGAAGCCAGGAAGGCGTTCAAAGACATAGCGGAAAGGTCTTCGATCGAGTCTTTCGCGCGGCTTGCGATCATGGCCAGCAACGACATCAACGAATCGATCCTCCTGTCCCTCGGGCAGCAGGGCCATGAGATCGACATTTTCGGCATAGGCACGCACCTCGTGACATGCCAGGCCCAACCGTCGCTCGGATGCGTCTACAAGCTTGTGGCGATCAATAACCATCCGAGGATCAAGCTCTCCGACGAGGTGGATAAGATGACGATTCCCGGAAAGAAGGAAGTATACAGGCTGATCGGGGAAAACATGCACCCCCTCCTCGACCTGATGACCGAAGCGGGAAGGCCGGCCCCGAGGGTCGGGAAAAGAATTCTTTGCCGCCATCCATTCAGTGAAGCGAAGCGCGCCTACGTGATACCGAGAAATGTCATCTCACTGCTCGGATGCGTCTGGGACGGGCGCCAAACATATGCCTTTCCCTCGCCCGACACGGTGCGCGAATACGTGATCAATCAGATATCCGTGATGCGCCCCGACCATATGCGCTCCATAAACCCGACGCCCTACAAGGTCTCGGTCGGCGAGGACCTCTACCGTTCTATTCACGAGCTGTGGATGCAGGAAGCCCCGGTCGCGGAGATCAGCTAGCCCCAGGCAATCCTCCGAAAAAACGCGAATGGGCGTCCAGGCAGTCGGCATCCCTCGGATAAGGCGATCGGGCCGGGATACCCGCACGCGGATGTCCCGGCACCTGTCTACACGAGGTACTGCTGGAGATGCTGGTAATTCGTGAAGTCCGAATCGACAAAACTGGCGCCCACATGGACGTTGCCGTTGACGGGAACGACCCGCTGCGGTTTGCACACGAGCCGTATGCTCTTCTCTTCCTGCGGCAGCGTGAACAGGGTCTCGAACTTGGAATGATCCGCTCCTTCGTAAATCTCCGGCATCGACTCCTTCGGCAGGGAAACGCGAAGCCCGCTGAGTGATAAGTCGAGAATCACCGCCTCGTGTTCCTGTTTATCCGAATCGATACTCCTCACCTGCGCCCGTATGGACACCTGCTTGCGCACGAAACGCCGCCGTTCCTTTTGATGCGGGAACTCGTGGTTCTTCTCCAGGTAGTCCGTCAATATAAGCTCGATTGCCGACGAAAGCGATCGACGGTCTTCCTGCGCCGCCTTTTCGAGGGCGCCGCGCAGCTCTTCGCTTGTGCGGAAGCAAATCGTAACCTCTTTTTTCATGGCCTCTACCTCCCTGATCTAACTTTGTTTGCAAAACATATACCATATTTCGAGACGCATTACCACCGCCAGCGAAACCCGCCTCAGACAAGGCAAAACGCGGGATCGGCGAAAAAACTGCTTTCACTCCGGCATGGATCCCCTGTAATAGAATGTTTACATCTGTCAGCCTCATGTCAACTCCCCGACGCACCCTATATGCAAAAAAAAGATGCGTGAGACCATAAAGGCCGACCCTCCGGAAGACAGGTTCCCCGAACAATACCTTTACATTATCCACGCCGCGGCGGCCCGCCTGCTTTTACGCCGTGCACGTTTTCTCCGGTTCGCATGCCCTTCGCCCGGTGGTGTCGTCATTAAAGGACACGGCCCTTCACTTTACCCACTCCGAAAAAACACCTATACTATGCCTGAATCAGATTGGATCGCGGGTTCAACCCGACGCGAAAGGAGCGGCAGACGTTGGGGTCTATGATCAGGACCATCGACGTATGGAAGCAGTACACCCAGGATGGACATGAGGAGACGTCCGCCCTTGCCGGGGCGAACATGGAAATCGCACCCGGTGAGATTGTCGCGCTGCTGGGAAAGAGCGGGTCCGGAAAAACGACCCTCCTCAACCTCCTCGCGGGCCTCGACCAGCCTACGCGGGGCGTCGTGGAAGTGGACGGGCAGGACCTTCGTCTCCTCGGGGAAGCAGGCCGCACCCGTTTGCGCCGCCTCCGCCTTGGGTTCGTCTTCCAGTTCTTCAACCTGCTGCCCACCCTGACCGCCTTCGAGAACGTCTTTCTCTCCCTGGAGCTTGCCGGCGTTCCCGATCGGGAGCGGGCATTCAAGGCATTATCCGACCTGGGGCTGAAAGGCAAGGAGGCCCGCTATCCTCACGAGCTTTCCGGGGGCGAGCAACAGAGAGTGGCGATAGCGCGGGCCATCGTGAAGGACCCCGCGATCATTCTCGCCGATGAGCCTACGGG
>PLSJ01000199.1:0-4352 GCA_003165115.1 Syntrophaceae bacterium
CCGTTACTGAGACAGTACACTAGCACGCGCGGAACGGAAGAGAAATTTGAAGATTGTCGGTATAGCAGGAAGGAGGCCGCGCGTCAGCCGGTCTTCTTCAATTCCTCTCGCAAGACTCGGCGCAGGGTTTCCGCCAACGGTTCGCCTTCCCTATTGATGTGCTCGCGGAGGGCGTCGTTGATCATGGTCTGGTAGTTGCCGCCGCCCATGTTGTCCACTTTACCGCGAAACCACTCTATGACTTCGTTGTCGAGGCGTATCGTTATCCGGGTCTTGCCCGGAGGGAGTTTTTCTATCGCCCCTCGCTTGGCCTCGCTAAAATCGTATTCTTTCTTCATGATGATCCCTCATATTGTCTGCGCTCTCGCGCGGTTGCCTTGCGGGCCGGTATTACCCTTATCTCCTCGCCCCGCCAGGTGTAAGTCACTACCGGGATATGCCCAAAGGCATCCATGCCGATTGTCGCAAACCTCTGCTCATCTGGGTCGTCGTCTTCCATCGTCAGGGCAGCGTGATCGGAAAAGACGGCGACGGCATCGGCAAATGACACGCCGTGCTTCAAAAGATTCGTCTTCGCTTTCTGTTTGTCCCACTGATAGTTCACCATATATCATATGCACAAACGTACACAGGGTCAAGCAAAATGGTTCACCACGGGGGGCGCCAAGGACTGTATAGCATCGATTACCGCGTGTATGGCGGCATTGAAAGAAAAACCTCGCGCTCCTCGNNCCCGGCCCCCACCCCCCCCAAAACCGTGCACTTTAGTGCACATCGTCCCCCCTTCCGAAAGGCTTGCACGAGAAGGAAATCCTCAAGTGAGATGACGACAGGGTTTGGCGACAATGCGTGCCGAAATGGGGTAAAAGAAGGAAGAATGTGGCAAAGAGGGCTCTAAAAGCGGCCTTTTGTGTTAATCATGTGAGGAATACCAATTGCGTCGCCCTGTGGGTAGGTATATACTATGGGATATATACCGGATAGGGTGGTGGACCATGCACACGGCCAAGATATTTACGAACGGCAAAAGCCAGGCGGTGAGGCTGCCGAAGGAGTTTCGGCTGGAAGGGGATGAGGTCTACGTCAACAAGGTTGGGGGCACCGTGATCTTGTTTCCGAAAGAGAACCCATGGGCGCCTTTTTTCGAGAGCCTCGGCCGCTTCTCCGATGATTTCATGACGGAGCGAGAGCAGCCTTCCGCGGAGGAAAGGGCGTTCTGATGCGCTTCATGCTCGACACGAACATCTGCATCTACGTCATCAAGAAAAATCCCCCCGAGGCAGCGGAACGGGTCCGCGCCCTGAGGCCCTTCGATATCGGGATATCCTCGGTGACGCTTGCAGAGCTGGAATACGGCGTGGCAAAGAGCAGCAGACCCGAGCAGAACAAAGAGGCCCTGACCGGTTTTCTCGCGCCCCTTGAAATAGCCCCGTTCGATGATCTTGCCGCTATTCTTTACGGCGAGATCAGGGCGCGTCTGGAGAAGAGCGGCCGGTCCATAGGGGCTATGGATCTCATGATCGCCTCCCACGCGAGAAGCCTCGACGTCACCCTTGTAAGCAACAACCTGAGAGAATTTCAGAGAGTGCCGGGCCTCAGGGTCGAAAACTGGGTGTGAGTCAATGAAAGCGGTGCTCCAGCGGGTCAAGTCAGCCCATGTGACGGTGGAGGGACGGACGGTCGGCGAGATCGGGCCGGGGCTCCTGGTGCTCGTCGGCATCGGCGCCGGCGATACGGCCGGGGACATCGACTGGATGGTGGAGAAGATCGTCAACCTGCGAATATTCGAGACCCCGGAGGGCAAGCTCGATAAGTCCCTGCTCGACGTGGGGGGCGGCCTCCTCCTCGTGAGCCAGTTCACTCTTTACGGCAATTGCAAAAAGGGCAGGCGGCCTTCGTTCTCGGACGCGATGGACCCGGATGGGGCGCGGGAGATGTTCAGGCTTTTCACCGCCGCGGCCGCCGAAAAGGCGGAAAAGGTCGAGACCGGAATATTTCAGGCCTCGATGGACGTCCATCTCGTCAACGACGGGCCCGTCACGCTGGTCCTCGATTCCAGGGCCTAGCCGGAAAGGTGCGGGGACGGCTGCCGCGCTGTTCGATCACGTCTTTTTATCGACACTGCCCGGATAGAGAGTTTTTATGCAGTCCGGGCAATACCCGTGGCTGAATACGGCTTCGGAATGATCTCTCACGTAGACCTCCACTTGTTCCCAATCCCCTTCGGAGGTGCGTATCTTCTTGCAGCATGCGCATATGGGGAGCAAGCCTTTCAACGTCCTGATCGTGGAAAGGGCTTCTTTGAGCTGAAGGATCAACTCGTCCTTCTCTTTTTCCGTCCGCTTCCGCTCGGTTATGTCGGTGATGACCGTGCGTATCGCCGGATGTCCGTTGACCCGCGACGGGATACTTTCGAGCATCCCGTCGAAGAGGGTACGGTCTTTTCTCGCCAGCGTAAGCTCGCACATGCACTTTTCTTCCGAGCCAAGCACCTTCAGGAGATGGAGGGAGAACGCGTCCAGGGATCGGCTCTTGACGAACGCGGAAAAGCTCTTGCCCAGGACGTCCTTTCTCTCGACCTCGAGCAGCCTTGTGGCGGTGCGGTTGATGTCCATGATTAAGCCGTCGCCGCTGAAAGTCAGATAACCGACTGCGGCATAGTCATAGAGGTCGACATATTCCGCCTCCAGCTCTTCGATCCTTTGTTGGGCATGCTGGGGTTCCGCATCGTTCTCAGCCATGTTCCCTCCCGAAGATCGGTTGCAAATGGTAGAGCTTCAGGCTGATCTCAGCACGGGTGAGGACCGACTCACGAGGATTATATCAAACATGGTCGTTAAAATAAACATTAAAACGAAGGAGCTACGTGTAATTTTCATGTCGGGGGATGCAAAATTGAATGCGCCGTCCCTTGCCCCGTCCGCGCCTTTAGGTTTACAATAGGCGAGGCATGGATACGGCGGCTACCCTTAGACGGGGCTTCTTCAGGGGCCTGGCGCTCGCGGCCGAGATGGTAAAGGTGATCGTCCCCTTCTATCTCCTCGTGGAGCTTTTGAGGTACCTCGGCCTCATTACAGTCATCGGCCGCGCCTGCGGACCGTTCATGGGACTCTTCGGCCTGCCGGGAGAGTCCGCCCTCGCGCTGATCGCGGGCTATTCGGCGAACCTCTATGCCGCCCTCGCGGTCCTGACGCCCCTCCATCTCTCATCCAGGGACGTGACGACAATCGCCCTTATGCTCGGCATCAGCCACAGCCTCCCCGTCGAGACGTCGGTCACCCGGAAAACGGGCGTGAACGCGTGGTTCCTGCTCCTGGTGCGGGTGGGCCTGAGCCTCGTCGCCGGCATCGTTCTCAACCTNNCCCTCAAGGGGGCGTTGCGCCTCTGCGCCACGCTCTTCCTCATCATCGTGCCCCTCACCATCTTCTACGAGTTCCTGAAGGCGAAGACCGCCTCGCTCGCGGCAAAAGAACGCGCACTGGCGGGCATATCGGGCAGGGGTCTCATCCCGCTCATCACGGGCATCGTTATCGGCCTCACCTACGGCGCGGGCGTGATCATCCACTCGATACGCTCGTCGGACCTGAAAAAAGGCGAGGCCTTCCTCATCCTCCTCTACCTGTCCGTCTGCCACGCCATGATCGAGGATACGCTCATCTTCGTCGTCATCGGGGGAAACGGCCTCATCCTCGTGGGTGCAAGGTTTTTCCTTGCCACGCTCCTCACCTGTGCGGCATACAGGGCGGGCCTCTTCCAGAGGGATTGAACAGCCCCTCACCCCGGCCCTCTCCCNNCCTCAGGGGAGAGGGCCGGGGTGAGGGGCGCAATCATATTCCAATTTTTCGTTGACAAGTTTCGGGCCCTTCGGCTATCATGGCAGAAGGGGTGTTTTCCAATAAATACATTGGCGTGAGATCGAGAAGAAAAAAGGGGGGGAATATGGTTTCGCTTCGCGTGAACGGAAAGAAGTACACTGTCGACGTGCCGAAAGACGTGCCTTTGCTCTGGGTGCTGCCCGACCATCACAAGCTTACGGGGACAAAGTATGCGTGTGGGGTGGGCGAATGCGGAAACTGCACGGTCCATATCGACGGCAAGGCGCAGAGGTCCTGCGCGTCTCCGTCGGAGACGCGCAGGGAAAGCGGATAACGACCATCGAAGGGCTGCCGAAGGAGCACCCGGTGAAACGGGCATGGGTCCTGGAGCAGGTGCCCCAATGCGGCTACTGCCAGCCCGGCGTCATCATGCAGGTCTCGGCCCTAATCTCTGAGGCTAAAAACCCGGACCCGGATAAGATCATCGCCGCCATGGACGACATGCTCTGCCGGTGCGGCTCCTATCCCCGCATCAAG
>PLSJ01000199.1:4465-5345 GCA_003165115.1 Syntrophaceae bacterium
ACAATATCGTCACGGTGTATATACCGAGTGCCGAAATGGGCCAGGGGGTGAGGACCGCCCTTGCGATGATCGTTGCCGACGAGCTCGAAGCGGACTGGAAGACGATCCGCGTGCAGCAGGCGCCAGCGGGAGAGGCCTTCAAGAACCCTCTGCTCCGCGACCAGCTCACGGTGGCAAGCGCAAGCGTCAGGGGCTACTATGAGCCGCTGCGCAAGGCCGGGGCAGCGGGGCGCGCGGTGCTTGTCAAGGCCGCGGCAAAGCAATGGGGCGTGGCCGAAGACGAGTGGCGCGCGCAAAAAGGGGTGGTGACGCACAGGAAGAGCGGCCGGAAGCTCTCCTACGGAAAACTCTGCGAAAAGGCCGCGGCGTTCAAGGTCCCCCAGGACCCCGTCCTGAAGAAGGAAAGCGAGTTCACTTACATCGGCAAGGACATGCCCCGCCTCGACATACCGGAAAAAGTCGCCGGTACCGCCGGGTACGGCATGGACGTCGCGCTCCCCGGCATGCTCTACGCTTCCATTGCCCGTCCGCCCGCCTTCGGCGCGAAGCCGGCCGGGTACGACGAGCAGGCCGCGACCGCGGTCAAGGGCGTACGCAACGTGATCGGCACACCTTCAGGCATCGGCGTATGCGCGGATTCGCTCGATGCGGCGTGGAAGGGCCGGGACAGCCTCAAGGTCAGGTGGGACAAGGGGGCGCTTCCCGGTTTGGACAACGATGCCATAGAAAAGCACTTCAGGGAGGAGCTCGATAAACCGGGATCGAAGGTAAAGGAGACGGGAGACGTGAAGCAAGCCCTGGCCGCCGCCGCACGTAAAGTCGAGGCCGTCTACTTCGTGCCGGCCATCGCCCATACGACCATGGAGCCGATGAACTGCAC
>PLSJ01000078.1 GCA_003165115.1 Syntrophaceae bacterium
TCGGCGATGACCCCGTCCTTCATGGGCCGTATGGCCGCCATCTGCTGGGGCGTTTTTCCGATATATTCCTTGGCTTCCTTGCCCACCGCAATGATCTTCCCCGTGTTCCGCTCGATGGCGACGACCGACGGCTCGTTGAGCACGATGCCCGCACCCTTCATGTAGATGAGCGTGTTGGCAGTGCCCAGGTCCATCGCGAAGTGCGTCGATAAGCCCGTAAAAAATGAACTCAGTATTCTCAGTAAACCCATGCGGCTCGCCCCCTTTTATCCGAGAGTGTGTCGGATAGTTATGCCTTGCCCTTTTTGGCCCTGTCTTCCGCCATATCCAGAAGTCCCCATAAATCCTTGCCGTCTCTCGGGAAGTGTGCGGTGCCGATCTCTACGTCCTTCTTCGCCCCCGGCGCAAGACCGGATAAGGTGCTCAGAACGGTAAATTTGAGGATGTTAAGGATGTTCCGGCCTTCTTCCAACCCATCCGAGCCCTTTATCGCGGCGTAAAAGTGCGCCCCCCCGCTCCTCGTGATCAACGCATGCTCTCCCGCGCAGTACTCGATGCTCTTGCGCATCTTCCTGAGCAGGTCGTCTCCGTACGCGCACCCGTTGGTCCTGTTGATCCCGGGCAAGCCGGAAAGCCTCACGGATATCAGTGAAAAGCCCTTCTTTTGCCGCGCCAGCTCGGAGATGGCGTCGAAGAAGAGACCGAACCCCATGGCCCCTGTTGCGGGGTCCCTCAAGGTCAGGGCCTCCATCTCTTCCTGCATCTGCACACGGCCGAGGAAGAGCGACGTGAGATGCGCGGTGTCGCGTAAGGCGGCAATAGAGGTTTCCTTCAACGGCCGGGAGGACAGGGAAACGAAGCCCAGAAAACCGAAGGGTCTCTCGTCCACCGCGAGGGGAAAACCAAAATACTGTCTCGCCCTTATGCCGTCGTTCTGGAAGAGAAGGGGCTTTTCCCGCAAATATCCGCTCTCGTAGGGGAGCAGGAATTCCCGGCCGCCCTCCAGGACGGTGGAGGCGACGGTCTGTTGCAGGGGGCATTCGGCCCCAAGGAGCGTTGCCGCGCCGGTCCCTACCGCGGCGACGATGGAGAGCCTGCCCTTCCTTTCGATACCTGCGACCGCCATGTCGCCGGCGGATACGGCGAGGGCCTCCTTCACCACCTCCTCGACGAACGTGCCGGCGAGGCTCGGCTGGCGGAGGAAATTGAGCTGCCTCCGGAGCAGGGAGATTTCTTCGCGCTCCTCTTCCATCTCCCTGAGCTGTTTTTCCCTTTCAACCTCTTTCGACGCAACCGTCACGAAGTGGGCGAGGATTTTTTTTTCTTTTTCCGTAAATACCCACTTCTTTTTGCTGTCGACGACGATGGCGCCGGCAATTTCCAGCGGATAGGCCATGAACGACTTTATCTCCTCTTTCTTCCCGTAATAACCGAGGGTTTCTTCGTCCTTGTCGAAGTTCCCGATGATCAGCGGCTCTTTATGCTTCACCACCCATCCTGCGAGCGTTCCGTCCAGGGGCAGCGGCTTTGCCTTGTCGAAGCTCTTCGCAAACGAGATGGAGGAAAAACAGGACAAATGGTCCCCTTCCTTGACAAAGAGGGCCACCGTGTACGCCTCGTACACATTGAAGATGAGCTCTACAAAACCATCGAGGCTCATGGCTCGGAAGGCACGTAGACGTCAAAACGGACGGCGGGCCCACTCCCGAACTTTGTCATCAGCCGGCAGAAATTACACTGCTCGCCATAGGACGGGTAGCCGCAGACGCTGCAGGAGCCCTTCTCTTCTTGCTCCTGGCCGCGGCTGCCTTCCGCCTTGGCCCTCTTCAGGTAACCTTTGAGAAAAGCGATCTTCGTCGCGGGCGACACGTCTTCGACACGATTGAGAAGACTTTTGTACAGCAGCGTCTTCGCCCCCAACGAGTAAGGACATTCATCATAAATGTAATCGATGTTATTGAGAAGCGCGTACGCCGCCGCCTCCTTTTCCGAGCAAAGGAAAAAGGGCTTCACCTTTTTCGCCAGGCCGCGCTCGGCCTCCAGGACTACCCCCTTCTTCCACAGATATTCCTCTTTCCAGTGAAGCATGTTGCCGAGGAGCGCGGAAGCCTCGTCGTCGAGGTTGTGACCCGTTGCAAGCACGGAGTAGCCGTAGTCCGTACAGGCCCTGTTCATCACGTACCTTTTGATCGTCCCGCACAGAGAGCAGGGAGGTCTTTTCATCATCCTTGCAAGCTCTTTAACCCCTTTGCTGAAGGCCTCCGAGAACGAAAACGAATAGAGCCGCCTGTGCAGCCTGTCCGCCATCTGTCTGGTTTTCACCAGAGAGATGTGTGAGTACTCCTTAATTCCGAGATCGATGTATATGCCGTCCGCGGAGAACCCGAGCCTGTCGAGCAGATGCCAGAGGGAGAGGCTGTCCTTTCCGCCGGAAACGGCGACAAGGGCCCTGTCCTGCTCACTCAAAAGCCCGTACTTGGTGATCGTGCCCGAAACGCGCTTTTCAAAAAAAGCAATGAAATCGCCGGCGCACAAAGCGGAATTGTATTGTGGTAAGCGAATGTTGGCCTGCGCCCCGCACACCCTGCACTTCATCCGCCCGATATCACCCGTACGATCCGTACCCGATCGTCCCGCTCCAGCATGAGGTCCTCGGTAGCCAGCGTCCCGTTTGACGTGACGAGGTGGGCCTCTTTGCTTAAGGAAAACATATCAAGGAGTCTGGCCACGGTGACGCGTTTGCCTATCTCGTGTATCTTGCCTTCCCATTCTACTGTCATGGGAAATTCATAACACAACGGCGGGTGCTTGTCAAAGGTCGGTTTTCTCGAATGTCCACGGAAAGGCTTGGAAAAGCGTTGAATATACGCGCGTTATTTCTTACAATATCACCACCTGGTGTTTTTGCAATCCCTTACGTGATAAGCTATCAGGGCTGGAGCGAAAGGCGTATGAGCAATGCTTATGAAGCGGCAATCATCGGAGGGGGCCCGGCGGGCCTTACGGCCGGGATCTATCTCATGAGGGCCGGGATCGAGACGATCCTCCTGGAAAAACAGATCGTAGGCGGCGCGGCCTTGAATACGGAGCATATCGACAATTATCCCGGATTTCCCGACGGCATATCGGGAAGCGAGCTTACCGGCAGGATGGCGGAGCAGGCCCGCAAGCTCGGGCTCGTCATAAAGGAGTTCTCCAGGGCGGAAGGCGTCGGATACACGGACGGGTTTTTCGAGACCGGGGTGGATAAGGAATCGTACCGGTCGGTGGGCGTCATCGCCGCGATGGGCACGGAGGCGCTCAAGCTGGGCATACCGGGAGAGGAGACGCTGGTGGGACGGGGCGTCTCTTACTGCGCGACATGCGACGGCATGTTTTTCCGTAATCTCGACGTGGCGGTGGTCGGCGGCGGGGATTCGGCCCTGTCTGAAGCCCTGACGCTTGCGAACATCGCGGCAAAAGTGTACGTGATACACCGGCGCGATCAGTTGAGGGCACAACAGATATTGCAGGCGCGCGTGTCCCGCCACGATAAAATCGAGTTGATGCTCGGCAAGGTCCCTTTACGGATAAACGGCGGCAACGAGGTCGAGTCGATCGCGCTTCGGGATACGAAGACGGACGGGGAGTCGGAGCTTAAGGTGAGCGGGGTCTTTTTCTACGTGGGGCTGCGGCCGGAAACAGGCTTCCTCGGCAACCTTGCGGACAGGGACGATGCCGGCTTTATCGTGACCGATGAAAACCTCCGGACAAAGACACCGGGTTTGTTTGCCGCGGGGGACGTCCGCAGGAAATCGCTCAGGCAGATCTCGACCGCGGTGGGAGATGGGGCCCTTGCCGCGGTAAACCTCGAGAAGTTCGTGCTGGAGAAGAGGTGATGGGACATGTGATGAAGGATTTTGTCGCCGGCACGTTCCTCGTCGCGGCCGGTCTCATGGCAGGGGCTGCCGTCCTCATCGTCTTCTTTATCCTCGGTCTTCTCTTCCACGTCCTCGCCTTTGTCGCCTCTGGCCTTTTCTTCCTGGTGCTCGTCGCTTCCGCCGTCTGGTTCGTGGGCTTTGCCTACAGAAAGGCGAAAGAGATCAAGAAACGGTGATTGACGTCTACGGCATCGGCGCACTCAATCTCGACCTTATTTATGAAGTCGCGCATTTACGGGATGTGGACGTGCCGGGGCTGAAGCTCGAGCACGGCGGCGAGGTTGCGTTGAGCGTCGCGCAGTTTCCCGGGTTCAGGCGCGCCCTCGAACGGGTGGGCGTCTTAAAGAAGGTAAGTCCCGGAGGCTCCGCCTCGAACACCTGCCACGCCCTCTTCCGTATGGGTTACCACGCCGGTCTGGCGGGGGTGGTCGGACGTGACGCATCGGGCGACACCTATCTGGAGCAGGCCAAAGGGGTCGATACGGACAGCGTCGTGAGGAACGGGACAACGGGACTTGCCTGCATAATAAACAGCGAGGAGAGGGACCGGTCGATCGTGCTCTTTCCGGGGACCGCGCGCGACCTCTCCGACGAGGACCTGGACCGCGGAAAGCTCGCGGGCGCGCGGTGGCTGCACATGACATCCTTTGTCTCCCGCGGAAGCCTGGAGGCGCAGATGAGGCTGAAACAGGACCTCCTCGGCAAGGTCCCCTTCAGCATCGACCCTGGGGAGATTTACGCCGCCATGGGTAGAGACGTTCTTCCGCTCATCGAAGGCACGGATGTGCTCTTCACCTCGAAAAGGGAGATCGAGCTGCTCTTCGGGTGCGACCGGGACCAGGCGGTCGGACAGGCCCTGGCTTTTGCAAAAACCGTTGTCCTCAAGCAGGGAAAAGAAGGGGCCTCGCTTTTCACAAAAGGCTCTTCCTGCCGTGTGGAGACGGAGGCCGTCGAGGCCGTGGACAACACGGGGGCCGGCGACGTGCTGAACGGCGTCTTCCTGGGTCTCCTTTTGAGGGGTGTCGACCAGGCCCTCGCATTGCGGGTGGCGGTAGCGGCCGCAACGTCCAGCGTGAAAGTCTACGGCAGGGATGCGTACCCGGACAGACAAAGCGTAGAGGTGCTTTATGAGGATATGCTGGTTCACCACGGGAAGGGATGACGATGCGGTGACGCTCTTTACCGACGTCATCGGGGCAATCGACGAAGGCGTGATCGAAGGCGCCATCGCGGCGGTCTTCCTCAACAGGGAGAGGCACGAGTCCGGGCCTTCGGATACGATCATCGCCCTCGCCGATGAGCGGTCCATACCCGTGGAAACCCTCAGCACGAAGAGGTTCCTCGAAGAGCGTGGCCTCGTGCTGGGCGCGGGCAGGGGTCTCTTCGACGCGGAAGTTTACGCGCGGGTCGGAAAGTTCGATTTTGACGTCGTTTTCCTCGCGGGTTATATGCTTATCCTCTCTCCGGTCGTCTTCGACGCCTTCCCGGTGCTCAACATCCATCCTTCGCTGCCCGGCGGCTATAAGGGGAAGTGGGAGGACGTGATAAACCAGACCATCGACGACGGGAAGCGCGAATTCGGGGCGATGGTCCATATGGTGGAAGCCGTCCTCGACGAAGGCGCGCCCATAACTTTTGCACGCGCCGAGCTGTCGGGGCCGGTGGCCGACGACCTCTACAGGCGGACGGCGGAAGGGGACGAGTCGGCCAGGGCCGAGCTTTTCCGCATGATTCGGGAAAAGGAATTCGAGGTGGAGACGCCCCTGATCATCCAGACCCTTTCGCTGCTGTCCAAAGGTGTCATAGAGATAAGGGACAAATCGCCCTACTTCGGGGACAAGCCGGCCCGGGGAGGGGTCGATATTACGGCGGAGGTACGAAAGTGGCCGGTCACGCGTACATAACGGACTGTGAGGGGCCCGTATCGAAGAACGATAACGCCTACGAGATAGCGGAAGCCTTCCTGCCGGAAGGCGGCAGGTTCTTCGCGCTTCTCTCGAAGTTCGACGACTACCTGGGCGACATCGAAAAGACCGCGGGTTACCGCTACGGAAGCACCCTCAAGTATGTGCTGCCCTTTCTGAAAGCGGCGGGTCTGACCGACCGCGAGGCGACGGAGTTCTCCACCGGGCACGTGACCATAATGAACGGCGTGAGAGGCGCATTCGGCCGGATAGAAAAGGCCATGCCCATCTACATGGTAAGCACGAGCTACGTCCACTATGTCGAGGCGGTATGCAGGTACCTCGATCTCTCCATGGATTCCGTTTACTGCACGAGGCTCTCCTTCGACGGCTACCGTATGGGGGATGAGGAGAAACGGACGGTGACGGCGTACTTCCGGAGGTTCCTCGACCTCCCCCCGATCTCCTGGGACGACGCCAGCGGTCTCGACGACGCCTCGGCCGGGGCGGTCAGGGTCCTGAAAGACTTTTTTTTCTCCGTCCTGCCTTCCATGCCTGTCTGGCGATGGGCCGGGCCGGTCCTGCCGATCGGGGGAGAGGGCAAGGCGCAGGCGGTGACCCATATCGTCACGAGAGGCGCTATTCCCATGAGGGACGTGATATACGTGGGTGACAGCGTCACCGATGTTGCCGCCTTCGAACTCGTGCGGACCGAGGGCGGGTTGTCGGTCAGCTTTAACGGCAACAGGTACGCGATCATGAGTGCGGAATATAGCGTGGTGGCCCGCAGCGCCTCCGTGCTCGGGACGATCGCGGAAGCATTTCGCGAAGGCGGCAAAGGCCGCATACGGACGGGCGATCAGGAAGACGGCGCGCAGGTCTTCAGGAGAGACGCGGCCGATTTGGCCTACGTGACGGCTTTGAGCGAAAAGACCCGGAAGGAAGTGCGGGGCCAGGCCATAGGTGAGCTTGGATGAAAACCGTCCTCGTCATGCTTCTCGTGCTTATGCTTGGTGTGCAGGCTCACGCCGCGGGAGAACGCATCGTTTTCTACCGGGTCGGCGAAAGCGGGCAGCAGGCGTGGGGGCTCCTGAAGGCGTATTTCGAGGGCAAGGGCTATGGTGTCACCATTGTCCAGGGTGAAACGGTTATCGAGAAGCACGTGGAAAAGGTGAACAGGATCAACCGCGGGCCGGGGGACGTCTTTCTCGCGATGGAGTTAATCCCGACGGAGGTGAGCCGTGTGATGGTGGCGGAGTCGGACGCGAGAAGCGGGGAAGGCCAGTTTCTCGCGATCGACGAGATACCGGCCCGGTTCGCCCGCGAGTCGGACAGGCTTGCGTCAGACGTCGCCGCGCCGCTCAACGTCAAGGTGAAGCATCTCCCTCTCTTCCCCCTCCTTGGCCTCGCTATGCCCGGAATCGCGATAAGACTGGAATACAGCGAAGGGCAGGCTCTCCTGGGGATGATGGCAAAAGTCCACAGGGGATTGGAGAAGTATCTTTCAGAAAGGACAAAAAAAGATGAGAAATAACGGCAGACCGAACGATAAGATCAGGGACCTCAGGATCACCAGGAATTTTCTCAAGTTTCCGGACGGGTCGGTGCTCGTCGAAATGGGTGAGACCAAAGTCATCTGCGGGGTGAGCATCGAGGATAAAGTCCCGCCTTTCTTGAGGAATTCGGGGAAAGGATGGCTTACGGCCGAATATTCCATGCTCCCTAGGGCCACTCCTTCCCGCACTATCAGGGAATCATCCACGGGCAGGGTGGGCGGCAGGACGCACGAGATCCAGCGGCTCATAGGCAGGGCGCTCAGGGCCGTGGTGAACCTCGACGTCATCGGCGAGCGGACAATCTGGGTGGATTGTGACGTGATCCAGGCGGACGGAGGCACGAGGACCGCAAGCATCACCGGCGGCTTCGTGGCGCTCGTGGAGGCGTTGTGGACCTTGAAGAAAAGGGGCGTCATCCAAAAGATCCCCTTGCGTGATTCCGTCGCCGCCGTGAGCTGCGGCGTCGTGAACGGGGTCTCCCTTCTCGACCTCGCCTATGTGGAGGACTCGATTGCCGACGTGGATATGAATTTTGTCATGACGGGCAGAGGCATGCTTATCGAGGTGCAGGGCACGGCGGAAAAAGTGCCTTTTTCAAAACAGCTCTTCGACGTGATGTACGAGTATTCAGCGAAAGCCATCGCGGAGATCACCCGCGCGCAGAAAGCGGCCCTCGGTCCCCTCTTCCCTCTCTCGTAGGAGGATACCCGCGGGGAGAGTGCATGGACGTGATTGTCGTGGCAACCGCCAACAAAGGCAAGCTCGAGGAAATCAGACAGTACCTTGCGGGTACGTTCACCACGTTTCTTTCCCTCACCGATTTCGATGAATCGGTGGAAGTGATCGAGGACCGGCCGACCTATTACGAGAATGCCTGGAAAAAGGCGAGGAAGGTCGGCAACCGGTTCGGTATGGCGACACTCGCCGATGATTCAGGGCTGGAGGTGGAGGCGCTCCATCGCTCGCCCGGCATCCGGTCCGCGCGGTACGGGTCGAACGATCGGGAGAGGGTGGACAGGCTTCTCGCCGAGCTGGCCGGGGTGCCTTTTGAGGCACGCGCGGCTCGTTTCAAGGCTTACCTTGTTTACTATCTCCCTCGCCTGGGACAGACCTTTATGTTCTATGGGGAGCTCAGGGGATATATCGGCCTTGAAAGGAGGAGGGACGGGGGGTTCGGCTACGATCCCGTATTCATGCTGCCGGGTTCGGGCAGGGCGCTCTCCGAGTTGAGCCTGGAGGAAAAGAATCTCATAAGCCACAGGGGCCGGGCGCTGGCGAGGTTCAAGAAGTTCCTGAGCGCCTGAGGCCGCATCTTCCCGCACAAGCCGCGCTTTGACACGGCACGGGTGAGCCGATGTCGGTTTTTTTGACGATATGGGCATGCGCGTTGACGCTTCCATCCACCATCCTCCCATTCGTACCTCCCTTCCGCGGTGACGGAAAAAAGGTTCCTCGCCGTCGGGAAGAATTTTCCGC
>PLSJ01000305.1 GCA_003165115.1 Syntrophaceae bacterium
GCCCTCTGATCCCTTCAAGTGAACGATCTGGAGATGGGGAGTATGCCCGGGCGACTTCTCGACACAGATACCCGGCAGCAAGTCGGTATCGCCATCCACCAGGTCCAGCCGGCCGGATTCCTTCAACGGGACACAGTTCTCCAGCCGATAGGTACGTTTCATCGTGCTCCTGTTGGCAAGGGCATCGTCCCACTCCCCTGCCTGCACGACGTACCGTGCTCTCGGGAAGATGTCGCGGGCCACTCCTTCCGACTCCCACTCGGATGCGCCCCCGGCGTGGTCCATGTGCAGGTGGGACAGGATCACCATGTCGATGTCCGCTGGCGCTACACCGACCGCAGCCAGGCTCGTGCAAATAGAGACTCCCGGCTCGAGGTCGAAGATCCTGATATCCTTCGGGCTCATCTTCGTACCGTTGCCCGTCTCGATGAGCGCCAACTGGCCTGCCGTTCGCACGAGAACGCAGTTGGTCTCAAGGAGAACGCGGTTGATCTCGTCGGGCGGGTTGTTCCTCTCCCACAGCGGACGCGGGATGACACCGAACAACCCGCCTCCATCGAGACGGAAAAGTCCCCCGCTGATCACCCTGAACTCAATTCCCCCGAGGTTGAACCAGTCAGTAGTCCGAATCAATCCTCATCCTCCACGGCCGGAGTGAACCCGGACTCCGGTCTGAACATAGTCGGTGCGATTTTCACCTTCAGCCCTTTGCCCTACCTGTCCCTTGCCAACACGCGGCAAGCTCCAGCATGAGATCCTCGACCAAAAGCTGAGGGTTTACGTTCCGGCGCAAGAGGTCCTGCGCCGAGAGCACGGCTTCCAGGGAGTGGCGCAGACCGGCTTCCGACGCTGCGCTCGAAAGCAGCCTGAGCGAGTCCTGGCGTCCCAGGTTCACCAGCAAGTCACCAGCCTGACGGTCTTCAGCGATGCGCAGAACGAGCAGATCCCGCATCAAGACAGCCATCTCGTCCAGAAGCATTTGAAGTTGAAGTCGTCCCGCTAACCGGTCCGCCACTGGCTCCNNGCTCCAGCCCATCTCCGGAGAGGCGATCGACGGTGAGAGGGACCTTCTGGGCAGCCTCGCGCAATCGGGTGGAGCTCTGAAGCGCTTCCAACAGGCCCGCTGGCAGTGCAGCTTCAAGGATATCCAGCATCGCGCTGCGCGCCTGTCTTTCGTCCGGGGATTGGGCAAGGTGCAAAGCCCGGCCTAGCCTTCCCTGTGCCAGGGCTGCGACCTCAGCGGCGTTTCCTGAATCCATCTTCACTTGCTCTTCCAAATACCTGCGAATGACCTCGGTGGGGACCANNCAGGCCGAACGGAACAACCTGGCACCGGGACCGGATCGTGGGGAGCATCGATTCGGCGCCCTCCGCGCAGAGAATCAGAGTAGACGCGCGAGGCGGCTCCTCCAGGCTCTTCAATAGCGCGTTCTGGGCCTGGGCATTCATCGATTCGGCGGGGGTAACAATAAACACCTTCCGGCGTCCCATCGAGGGAGATAGAGAGAGCCTATGGATGAGCTGTCGGACCTGCCCGATGAGAATATCGGTGCTGCCTTTCCGATCACCAAGGTCCGCTTCGCTGCTCCCTACCCCCGGCCGGACCAGATGGATATCATCGTGGACCCCGGATTCCGCCTGGCGGCAAGATTGGCATTTCTCGCAGGCGTCTCCGTCAACCGGGCGCGCTCCAGCTTCAAATGGGGCCCGGGGGTCGGCGGCGTCATTCTGAGAGCAGTTCACGGCTTTGGCAAAGGCGCGTGCGGTAGTCGTCTTCCCAACGCCCGCCGGCCCCGAGAAGAGGTAGGCGTGCGCAACCCTATCGCTGCGGATCGCAGCCTTGAGCCGCGACACGGCAATATCCTGTCCGACGATTGTGGATAGTCCTGGCATTCAGCTTCCGGTCTTTAACGCAACCTTACATGTGTTATAATACCAGAGTCGGGGTAGAGCAGTCGGCCGCGTCTGTTCAGTCTCAGGCCGACGCACGCGCAGTCAACGCCCGAATTCTCGATGGTCTCGACCGCTGCGCGCCTACCCGCCCCGACGGAGCGTACATTGAATCGATTTGGAATCACCAGGTTCCTGCTTGCCGGCATTGCAGTAGCCCTGCTCCTGTACATTCTCCATGCTCGGTCCACCCCCTCTGAGACCCCCAAGGACCTGACGGCCTGGCAGGCGATGGTCGATGCCGGCCAGGTCCGAAGCGTCAGTATCCTTCCCAACGGCGTGGCGTGGACCGACAATTCGGACCAGAAGTACTTCGCAGAGTGGCGAGGCGACCCTGCCTTTCTTTATCGCGTTATCTACGATTTCAACGACCACATCCTGCACCCTTCGCAGGCCCCGTCCGTGACCCCCGGGAAAGGGCCTGCGGCACCGGTCACGAAGACATCACCCCCTGGCAAGCTGATCCGCATCGATTACAAACATAACGTATTAGATGACTACCAGGGCCTGATCGGTTGGCTGGTCATCCCTCTGGTGCTGCTGGGCGGTCTCTGGCTCCTGCTCGTGCGACAGGCCCAGACGACAGGGAACCAGGCACTCGCCTTTGGTCGGGCCCGCGCTCGACGTCTTACGGACAGCATCCCGAAGATTACCTTCGAGGACGTCGCAGGGGTGGACGAGGCCAAGCAGGAACTGCAGGAGATCGTGGAGTTCCTCCGGAACCGGAAAAAGTTCGAGGCGCTGGGAGCCAAGGTGCCCAAGGGCGTTTTGCTGCTCGGACCTCCGGGGTGTGGCAAGACGATGCTGGCCCGGGCCATCGCAGGAGAGGCGGATGTTCCGTTCTGGCACATCAGTGGATCGGATTTCGTCGAGATGTTCGTCGGGGTGGGGGCGGCAAGGGTGAGGGACCTCTTCGGGCAGGCGCAGGAAAAGGCGCCCTGCATCATCTTCATCGACGAGCTCGATGCGCTGGGCAAGGCCCGGGGCCTGAACCCGCTCGCGTCGCACGACGAGAGGGAGCAGACGCTCAACCAGCTTCTCGCCGAGATGGACGGCTTCGACACCAAAAAAGGCGTGATCATCATGGGGGCGACCAACAGGCCGGAGATCCTCGACCCGGCCCTGCTACGGCCGGGGCGGTTCGACAGGCACGTGCTCGTCGACAGGCCCGACATCAACGGAAGGGAGGCGATCCTGCGCGTCCACGCGAAGGGGGTGAAGACCGCTCCCGATGTGGACCTGGCCCTGGTGGCCGCGAGGACACCGGGCTTTGTCGGGGCGGATCTCGCCAACCTGGTGAACGAGGCGGCCCTCCTCACCGCGCGGAAGGGCAAGCCCGCGGTGACGGCCGTGGAGTTCGACGAAGCCATAGACCGGGTGCTCGCCGGTCTGGAGAAGAAAAACAAGGTAATGAACAGAAAGGAAAAAGAGATCGTGGCCTATCACGAGACGGGCCACGCGTTGATGGCGTCGCTTTTGCAGACGCCCGACCCGGTGCACAAGATCTCCATCATCCCGAGGGGCATCGCCGCCCTTGGCTACACCATGCAGCGGCCCACCGAGGACCGCTACCTGATGACGAAGCAGGAGCTTCTCGACCGCCTCGCCGTCCTCCTCGGCGGCAGGGTTGCCGAAGAGCTGACGTTCGGAGACGTCTCGACGGGCGCCCATGACGACCTTGCCAAGGGGACGGACATCGCGAAGTCGATGGTCAAGGAATTCGGGATGAGCGACAGGATAGGCCACATCACCTACGAAAAGGAGAGGAAATCGATGTTCCTCGACATCGGTCCCGACGCCCACTCCAGGGATTACAGTGAGGAGACGGCCAGGGAGATAGACAACGAGATCAGGCGTATAATAGAGGACGCCTACGAGCAGGTCAAGGAGACGCTCGGCCGGAAGAAGCCTCTCCTTGAGCAGATAGCCGGAATCCTCCTCGATAAAGAGGTCATCGAGGGTGCGGAGTTGCGGCGGCTCGTCGGTGAATACGAGGAAAAGGAACGCGCGGCTGAAAGTGACAAACCTGAATATCGAAAAAAAGCAGATAGATCTTATTAACGAGTCTATCTCTCTTTACAAGACGTGCTCTCACTGCATGGACCTGCATAGAAGAGGGGCGCTTACCTTCTCGGAAGTCGAGCAGTTCGTCGACGACAGGGGGAAGAGCTGTCTCTACAGGCTCAAACAGATGTGCCACGAGCTCTTCAGAAATACCGCCGAGGCCGCCTACAAAGAGAAGTTTTTCGATATCACCGTGGGCTACATCTTTCACGAGGCGATGAAGCTCCGGGAGTGCATCTACCAGCTCGAATACTACAAGCCCCAGTACAACATGCTCATCAGCGCACCGGAACTGACCCCGGCCGAGAAAAAGGTGATCCGCGAATTCGACGCGCTGATCCTGAAGGCCCAGAAGAGGCTGAACGAGGGCCTCAAGGAAGTGAGGACGCTCCTTAAGGACCTGACGGCCCAGGTGAGGGACTTGGTGAAAATCTACAGGGACAATTATCTGCTGCCGCGCTTTTTGCTCGAAAACGAACGGTCCTTCGTCGCGATGTACGGGAAGAAGGGCTACCAGGACCTGCTCGACGACATTTACGACCAGGGCCGCTCCACGCTCATCTTCAGGGCGGCCGTCAGCTATCTCAGGAGCGAGTATTACCAGGTCGCAAGGAGCCTCTTTCAGAAGGCGACCAAGCTGGACCGCGGGAACGTGGCCGCGAGGTTCTTTTTTCTCTATACCTCGGCCTTTAACTGCTACTTCAGGAACAGGTTCTCGATGGCGAAGATATTCGCCGAGGAGGCCCTGGCGATGCCGATTGACGGGCACACGGAGATGGATACGTGGGTGCAGTCTCTGCGGAACCTCCTGCCGGACCTCGCGAAAGAGACGGGGCGCGCAGGATAGCACAAGGAGGGAAAAGGACGTGCCTATTTATGAATATAACTGCGAAAACTGCGGAGACGATTTCGAATGCCTCGTCTTCAGGACGGAAGAGCTCGTGGAATGTCCCACATGCGGCAACAAGGGCCCCAGAAAGAAGATGTCCACGTTCGGTTTTTCCACGGGCGGCAAATTGAAGCTCCCCTCAAACGGCGGCTCCGGCTCGGGCTGTTCGGGCTGCTCTTCCTCAAACTGCTCTTCCTGCTCATAACCGGTCCTCATGACGCTCGAAGAAACCGTGCGGCGGGTCATCGGTCGGGAAGGGCTGATCGATCCCGGCGATACGGTACTGGTCGGGGTGTCGGGGGGGATCGATTCCTCCACCCTCCTCTTTCTCCTCGACAGGATAGGAAAGGATATGGCCTTCGGCCTCGCCGTCGCCCACGTCAACCACCAGTTGCGGGGTGAGGAATCTCTCGGGGACGAGTCCTTTGTCAGGGCGCTCGCGGACAGGTACGGGGCGCCCTGCCACATCCTGCGGGCGGACGTCCGGGGCCATGCCCGGAAAAACGGCCTCTCCGTGCAGCACGCGGGCAGGGACATACGCTATAGCTACTTTGAAGAGGTGNNGCCCACAACCGGGACGACCAGGTGGAAACGTTCCTGTTGCGTGTGATCAAGGGATCGGGACTTTCGGGCCTCGCTTCGATCCCCATAAAAAGAGGCCGTATCGTAAGGCCGCTCCTTCGCGCCTTTCGCGCGGAGATCGCCGCCTTTGCGCGCCGTTGCTCGATAGCCTACCGGGAAGATTCATCGAACCTGTCGGAAAAGTACGAGCGTAATTTCATACGCAGCCGGATAACGCCGCTCATGGAGCAGCTCAACCCAAGGTTCAAGGAGAAGGTCCTTTCCCTCCTGGGCGACATTGTGTCGGTCAATACCGTGTTCGACGACGAAGCCGCCGCCGTGCTAGGGGCGCCTGCAATCGTGCGGCAGGAAGGGGAGGGCTTTCGGGTTAGGGCAGGAGCGTTCCGTGACCTCCAGGCGGAAGTCAGGTTCAGGGTCGTCTCCCGCCTGCTCGGCAGGTTCTCCCCCGGGTTTATCGCGCTACGGGAGCACGTGCTCCTCGTCGAAAAATCGCTCTTCTCGCTCAGGCCCAACAACATGGTCATGCTCCCCGGCGGTATTAAGGTCATAAGGGAATACGGGGACCTCGTATTCATGAAAGAGGATGTAGCCGCGCCGGTGACGGATGTTTTCGACGTCGGGCCTGGGACCCGTGCTTTTCCGCTCCTGGGCGTGACCCTCGACGTCTCTTTCGAGGATGAGCGGCCGGAGGCGTTTCCGGAGGACAGGCACACCGCCTTTTTCGATGCGGGCAGGCTGGCGGCCCTTTCTGTGAGGACGTTCCGCGAGGGAGACAGGTTCGTGCCCCTCGGCATGGAGGGGAGCGTCAAGGTAAAAGACTATTTCATCGCGAAAAAGGTGCCGAAGGGCAGGCGCGGGCGGATACCCCTCCTGCTTTCGGGCGGCGACATCGTCTGGGTCGTGGGGATGCGGATGAGCGACCCCTATAAAGTGACCGGGGAGACAACGCGCGTGCTGAAGGTAAGGGCGAGCGTGACGAATGAACCCCACAGGTTGACAAAACCTCCCGATGTAGTATAAATAAATGAACGTATTTTACGGGAGGACCCATGTATTTCGAGCAGGCCGGCATCGGTAACACGGAAAAGACCCTGGAGATTGCCTTTCGCTACGCGAGAGAAAACCACGTGCAGCATATCGTCGTCGCGTCGACGGGCGGCCATACGGCCCGTATGTTGCTCGACCGCTTTCCCTACGAGTCTTTCAACGTCGTCGTGGTCACACACAACACGGGATTCAAGGCACCGGGAGAGCAGGAGTTTCCGGACGATCTCAGAGACGAGCTGACAGCCCATGGGATAAAGGTGCTCACGGGGACGTTGGTGCTGCGCAACCTCGGCACCGCCATCAAGGCGCTTACGGGTGGATCCGAGCAGGACCTGGTTGCCGCGACGCTCCGCATCATGGGACAGGGCATAAAGGTGTGCCTGGAGATCACGGCCATGGCCTGCGACGCGGGGCTGGTGCCGCCCGGAGACGTCATCGTGGTCGCGGGTACGGAAAAAGGGGCCGATTTGGCATGTCTCATAAAAGGCGACTCATCGAATCGGTTTTTTGATATGAAGGTGCGCGAGATCCTCGCGAAACCGAGGGAGTTCTGATGATCTCACAGAGAGCAAGGTCTTTGAAGCCTTCACCCACGCTCGCCATCGCCGCCAAAGAGAAGGCGCTCAGGGCGCAGGGCCTCGACATCGTCGGCTTTGGGGCCGGTGAGCCCGATTTCGATACGCCGAACCACATCAAGAAGGCCGCCATAGACGCGATCATGGACGGCTTCACCAAGTACACCCCCGCCGCCGGCATGGACGAGCTGAAGGACGCCATCATCGCCAAGTTCAAGAGGGACAGCGACCTCGAATACACGCGGGAGGAGGTCATCGCGACGTGCGGCGGCAAACACGCGCTCTACAATCTTTTTCAGGCGGTCTTCCAGGAGGGCGACGAGGTCATTGTACCGACGCCCTATTGGGTCTCCTATCCCGCGATGATCGAGCTTGCCGGGGCGACGCCCGTTTTCGTGGAGACGCACGAGGAAGACGAATACCAGCTCACGGCGGACATGGTGAAGGCGCACCTCACGGAGAAGACCAGGGGGATCATCCTCAACTACCCGTCCAACCCGTGCGGCGCCGTTTACTCCCTGCGGAACCTCGATGCGATAGGGAAGCTCGCCGTCGAGCACGGTTTTTACCTCATTTCCGATGAAATTTACGAGAAGCTCGTGTACGACGGCTACACGCACACCAGCATCGCGGCTCTCGGCGGGCCCATCAAAGAGGCGACCATAATCGCCCACGGCGTCTCCAAGACGTACTCGATGACGGGCTGGAGGATCGGCTTCGCCGCCGGAAACAAAGAGATAATCCGGGCGATGAGCAATATCCAGAGCCAGAGCACGTCCAACCCCGCCTCCATATCGCAGAAGGCGGCGGTGGCGGCCCTTAACGGCCCGCAGGACTTCGTCGGCTTTATGGTCAAGGAGTTCGTGAAGAGAAGGGACGTGTTCGTCGCGGGGTTCGCCGGCATGGAAGGCGTGAGCTGCTTCAACCCCAAAGGCGCCTTCTATGTCTTTCCCTCTTTCAAAGGGCTCGTGGGCAGGACGTACAAGGGGAAGAAGGTGGCCTCTATCGCCCAGTGGACCGATATACTTCTCGAAGATTTCCATGTGGCCGTGGTGCCGGGCGCCGAGTTCGGCAAAGAGGGGCACCTGCGGCTCTCCTTCGCGACATCGATGGAGGTCATCGAGAAAGGTCTCGCAAGGATCAGGAAGGCGGTCGACTCGCTCGACTAAGGCAACGCTCTTCCCCGTTTTGAGGGGGTGGCTCCGCGAGCTTGCTCGTGGAGGGGGCGACGC
>PLSJ01000226.1 GCA_003165115.1 Syntrophaceae bacterium
CGAACTGCATGCCCTCGACGATGTCAAGGGTGGTCTCCATGCTTTTCGCCTCTTCCACCGTGATGACGCCCTCTTTTCCCACCTTGCCCATGGCCTCGGCGATGATGTTGCCGATCGTCTCGTCGTTATTCGCGGAGATGGTCCCTACCTGGGCAATCTCTTTCTGGTCCTGTGTCGGCTTGGAAAGCTTCTTCAGCTCCTCGATCACGACCTCGACGGCCTTCTCGATGCCCCTCTTCAACTCCATGGGGTTGTGGCCGGCCGCCACGAGCTTGGCGCCTTCCTTGTAGATCGCCTGGGCGAGAACGGTTGCGGTCGTCGTCCCGTCACCCGCCACGTCGGAAGTCTTGCTTGCCACTTCCTTGACCATCTGGGCGCCCATGTTCTCGAACTTGTCCTCGCACTCGACCTCTTTCGCGACCGTGACCCCGTCCTTCGTGACCGTGGGGGAACCGAACGACTTTTCGAGGATGACGTTCCTTCCCTTGGGGCCGAGGGTAACCTTTACCACATCGGCAAGGGCGTTCACCCCTTTCAGGAGCGCCTCTCTTGCCTTCTGATCGTATACGATCTCTTTAGCCATGTACTCCTCCTTGTATTAATCTTCGATTACGGCAAGCACGTCGTCTTCCCGCAGGATGAGATGCTCCTCGCCGTCGATCTTTATCTCCGTTCCGGAATATTTGCCGAATAGAATCTTGTCGCCAACCTTTACCGACAGCGGGGACCTCTGGCCGCTTTCGAGCACCTTTCCGTCTCCTACCGCGATGACGCGCCCTTCCTGGGGCTTCTCCTTCGCTGCGTCAGGGATGATGATGCCTCCCTTTGTTTTCTCCTCCTCTTCGAGCCTCTTGATTACGAGTCTGTCCTGTAGTGGTTTTACCTTCATTTGTATCACGCTCCTTTCTTGATTTTTGGCGAATTAGCAATCGGCATGAACGATTGCTAACGTTAATATAATTGCTGTAATGCTTTTTTGTCAATAGCCGGAGGGCAATTTTTTTTGTAAGGCAACCCGGCGGGTCCTTTGCGCCGTTTCCGGCGGACATCGAAGTCCGCCGGAAACGGGCCTGCCGAGAAGCTAAAAGTAGATGAGGTCGATGGGATCGGAAGTCAGCCGCTCGACGCCCGATGTCGTCACCATTACGTCGATTTCCATGCCGATCGCGCCAAGGCCGGGCAGGATGAATTTCGGCTCGAAGGCGAAGACCATCCCCTCTTTGAGGACCCTATGGTGTTTCCCCGTGATGACGGGCAATTCGTTGATTTCGAGGCCGAGGCCGTGTCCGATGAACGCCACCTTGCCCTTGCCGTATCCCATGAAATTGTCCTCCAGGCCCGCGCTTTTCGCGATGCGGTGCGACCTCACGAACAACTCGGTGCAATCCATCCCGGCCTTGGCGTGGTTGAGCATGTCCGCGATGATCTCCCTGGCGGCCTCGTAGGGCTTCCTGAAGACGTCGTCCAGTTTTCCGGTCACGAACGCCCTCGTCTCATCGGTAATATAGCCGTTATACCCGCCGCCGTAGTCGATGAGGACGGGCACGTCCTTCCCTATCCTTTTGAGCGACGACCCCTGGGGCAACGCGGGCGTCACGCCTGCCCCTCCGATGGGCACGTCCGCGCAGCAGATCATGGCGGCGGTCAGACCCGACGTGACGGTGATGGTCATCATCTCCTGGTTAAGCCCGCGCATCCGCAGGAACCCCTGGTGCCCCAGCTTTCTCCCTTCCGCCGTCAGCTCCGCGTCTATGTCGATCTCTCTCGCGCCCTCCCTCATAATCTGCCGCGCTTTCTCAAAAACCAGCCCGAGGATATCAGCCGATTTCCGCATCTGATCGAGCTCGAACGCACTCTTCACCGCACGTACTTCCTTGATGCATGCCGACGCATCCGCATAGCGGTGGACGCCTGTAACCTTTCTAAGCCGCTCGAAGAGGGACACGGGGAGCACGTCGAACTCGAACCCGGCGACACCCTGCAGGACGCCCTTCTCCTCCAGTATGTCCTTTATCTCCTTGTCGCTCTTTATCGGCGTGGTCGCGAGAGGGCATTCCTCGCCCGCCCTCTCTATATCCTTCTCGACAAAAACGATCGGCTCCCCGTTCAGCGGTATGACGACCATGCCCTTCTGCATCGTGCCCGTGAAATAAAACCTGTCCACGTTCTGAAAGATGACCGCAAAATCGATCTGTCCTTCGGTCATCCGTCTTTTGAGCTCATCGATCCTCCGCAGGATTTCCTCCTTGGGGACCGGATCGAACGCGCCTGTCTGTTCCATCATCTCCATCTCTCCTCATCCTCTTCGATTTGCGCCACCGGCGTGGCGCCGGCACTTCCGTGAAAGCACGCCCTTATCTTATCACACCCTCCTTCAATCCGCGAAAAAAGAGAGATCACCCCTTATACTTGTTGTAGCAACACCGGTTCCGGTTGCGATCATGCGGCGGAAAAAACGGGGCGGCGGATGACGGGGACGGTCGGGGGCTACCGGGGCGAAAAAGAGCGGATCGTCGAGAAGGTGATCATCACCGGCGCTTCCGGCAGGGATTTCCACAATTTCAACGTCTATTTCAGGAACAATCCCCGCTATAACGTGGTGGCCTTCACGGCGGCCCAGATCCCGCTGGCGGCCACGCGGCTGTATCCGGCGGAGCTTGCGGGGCGTATGTATCCCGGCGGCATCCCCATCCATCCCGAGGGACGGCTCGCCGACCTGATCGAAGAGCTTGCCGTGGACCTCGTCGCCTTTTCCTACAGCGATATCGAGTATGGTGACCTGATGCACCAGGCGTCGCTGGCGAGCGTTTCGGGCGCCGACTTCATGCTCCTCGGCGCCACGTACACCATGCTCCGGTCGCGGAAGCACGTCGTGGCGGTCTGCGCGGTCCGCACGGGCGCGGGAAAATCACCGACCACGCGGAAGGTATGCGCCATCATCAGGGAGCGGCTGGGGAAGCGGGTGGTCGTCGTCCGCCATCCCATGCCCTACGGCAACCTCCTGCAGGAGACGGTGCAGCGCTTCGCCTCATACCGGGACTTCGAAAAACAGCACTGCACGATCGAGGAAAGAGAGGAATACGAGCTCCTGGTGGACAGCGGCATAGTGGTCTACGCCGGCGTGGACTACGGCCTGATCCTGGAAAAGGCCGAGGAGGAAGCGGACGTCATCGTCTGGGACGGGGGCAACAACGACACCCCTTTTTTTCATCCCGACATACATATCGTCCTCTTCGACCCGCACCGGCCGGGCCATGAGCTGCGCTACTATCCCGGTGAGACCAACATGCGCATGGCGGACATCGCGATCATCAACAAGGTGGACTCGGCGTCGCAGCAAAACGTCGAAGCCGTGCGGGCCAATATCCTCACCTATGCGCCCCGCGCGGAGATCATCCTCGCGGATTCGCCCATCGAGCTGGAGGCACCGGGGCAGGTCCGGGGCATGCGGGTGCTGGTCGTCGAAGACGGGCCGACGCTGACCCACGGGGGCATGCCGTTCGGCGCGGGCCTGATCGCCGCCCGGCAGCACGGGGCACTTGAGATCGTCGAACCACGGCCCTTTGCCTCAGGCACGGTGAAAGAAACCTATCAGCTTTACCCGCACATCGGTCCGGTGCTTCCCGCGGTAGGTTACAGCCAGTCGCAGATACGCGACCTGGAGGAAACCATCAACCGGGCAGAGTGCGACATCGTGCTCTTCGCCACGCCCATTCACCTGACGCAACTCCTCTCTCTCAACAAGAAAGCGATAGGCGTCCGCTACGAGTACGGGGACCACGGGGTGCCACGCCTCGAAGAAGTCCTGCTGGACCGCATGGCCCGCCTCAGCGCCCCTTTGCGGACATGAGGGAAGCGCGCGAAAGGGCCTTCGACATCGGCAGGCCCCAGGAAGATCGTCCTCGTGGCCCTGGGAGGCAACGCGCTCGTGAAGAAGGGGCAGACCGGGAGCAGCGACGAGCAATTCCGGAACCTGTTGGTCCCCATCAGGCAGGTCGCGCGCCTTTCAGCCGGGTACAGGCTCATCATCACCCATGGGAACGGCCCCCAGGTGGGCAACCTGCTGCTCCAGGAGGAGTGCTGCGACGCCGCGCCGAAAATGCCTTTGGAGGTCCTTGTGGCCCAGACGCAGGGACAGATCGGCTACATGATCGAATCGAGCCTGGACACGGAGCTCGCCGCCCTAGCCCATCTTCCGCAGTTCCA
>PLSJ01000290.1 GCA_003165115.1 Syntrophaceae bacterium
CTACCCAGCGCCTCGATGAAAGTCCTCAGATCCTTGGGCATTTTCTTTCGTTCCTCCTTCTCCTTGCGTTGTGCGCGCCATCCCATCCTTCGCCGGTCCTCTGTCGATGGAGGACTTAATTTGATAAAATATAATATATTTTGTCAAGGACTATTTCCGCACTGCCCATGGGCGGCGCGAAGGAAAGCGGCATACGCCTGAAGGGCTCAAATATTTCTGGATTTATCCCCTGCCGCTGGTTTAAAATGGACATGCGCGGCAACGCGTCTCTTCCTTGCCGCCGAGATAAGGGGCGGGGACAAAAGGACGCAATATGGGCGGCATAACACGGAAAACAGCCATCGCGGGCGTGGGCGAATCCGACCTCGGATATACCCCGGACAAGACGTTCCTGCAGCTCATCGCGCAGGCCACGGACAGGGCGCTCGACGACGCAGGGCTGGCGAAGAACGATATCGACGGCTTCTTCTCCGCCGGGTGGCTCACCATGGAATCGATCATGGTCGCCGAGTACCTCGGCATACGCCCGAGCTATTCGGACAGCACGATGCCGGGTGGCTCGGCGTTCGAATTCCACGTGCAGCACGCGGCGGCGGCCATTTCGGCGGGTCTGTGCGAAACGGCTCTTATCTGTTACGCGGAGACGCGCCTCTCCGACCATAAGAGGCGCATGGCGATGAACTTCGTATCCGGGGCGCCGCAGGAGCCGGAAGAACAATTCGAGACACCCTATGGCTGCTGGGTCCCCATTCCGACGTATGCCCTTGCGGCCCAGCGCCACATGCACCAATACGGCACCACGGTCGCGCAACTGGCGGAGATTGCGGTGGCCGCGCGGAAGTGGGCCGCCCTCAATCCCCTGGCCTCCATGCGCGACCCCCTGAGCATCGAAGATGTCCTCGCCTCGCCCATGATGTCGACCCCCTTGCGTCTGCGGGACTGCTGCCTCGTGAGCGACGGGGGCGGAGCGGTCATCCTCACGAGCGCCGAGCGGGCAAGGGACCTCCGAAAGAAACCCGTCCTGGTGCTTGGCTGCGGCGAGGCGCACACGCACCGGGGCATCAGCGGGATGCCCGACCTTACGGTCAGCCCCGCAAAGTTGTCCGGTGAGAGGGCCTTTCGCATGGCGGGCCTTTCCCCTTCGGACATCGACGTGCTCGAGCTCTACGATTCCTTCACGATCACCGTCCTTCTCCAGTTGGAAGACCTGGGCTTCTGTCCGAAAGGCGAGGGAGGACGTTTCGTAGAGGGGCAGCGGCTGGCCCCCGACGGAGCTTGCCCGACGAACACGAGCGGCGGGGGGCTTTCGTACCTGCACACGGGCATGTTCGGCATTTTTCTGCTCATCGAGGCGGCCAGGCAGCTCCGCGGCGAGTGCGGGGGCCGCCAGGTGGCGCGCGCAAAGAGGGCGCTCTGCAACGGCATCGGCGGCTCGCTCGCCTCCAGCGGGACCGTGGTCCTCGGGACCGATTGAACGGATGCGCGGGCGGCGCGGGCGGATCGGACTCCCATGCGAAACGAAGGGGTGTTGAGGCGATGACCGATTACAAGAAACCGCTGCCGTACGTACACGCGGAGACGAAACCTTACTGGGACGCCGCGAAAAGGCACGAACTCCTGGTCCGCAGGTGCCGGGCTTGCGGCCGGCACCACTTCTATCCCCGCGACTTCTGTCCGTCGTGCTTTTCCTTCGACGTCGAGTGGGTCAGGGCGAGCGGCAGGGGGGCCATCTACTCCTTCACCGTCTGCCATCGCGCCGCGCAGGGTTTCGAGGCCGACGTGCCCTACAATCTGGTCCTCGTGGACCTGGACGAAGGGGTCCGCGTGATGAGCACGGTCGTCGGGTGCCCGAACGACGACCTGAAAATCGGTATGCCCGTGGAGGTCGTGTTCGACGACGTCACCCCGGAGGTGACGCTGCCCAAATTCAGACCGGCCGCCCTGCCGGAATGATGGAGACCGGCGGCGTGCGCCCTTTACTTTGGCTGCCGCCTTTGATAGACTAACCCCACCTGCGCATGCCCGTTTTAAAACGCTTTTTCCTGATGTCCCTGTTGTGCGTGATTGCCGCCGGCCTGTTTGCCTGCGGGAACAACCCCTATCCGCCGGCGGACGGCAAGTCGATAAACTACACGGCCCTTGCGGAGGACCCGAGGACGCTCGACCCGGCCCAGGTCTCCGACACGACGTCCGCCGAGATACTCGACCAGATATATGATTCCCTCTACCAGAACGCCTACCTCTTCAGGCCCTACACGGTAGAGCCGGCGCTTGCGGCGGGCTACCCCGAGAAGCGCATCTTTTACGAGGAAGCGCGGGAAAAGGGAGTGACGAAGAAAGTAGCAAGGATGGAGTATACGTTCAGGCTGAGGGATGACGTCTATTTTCAGGATGACCCGTGCTTCCCGGAAGGGAAGGGGAGGCGCGTCACGACGCGCGACGTCATCTACTCCATCAAGAGGCTCGCAGACCCGGCGGTCCAGTCGACGGGTTACTGGCTCGTGGCGGGAAAAATAAAAGGCATGGATGCGTTTTTCAAGAAGGCGGCGGCCACTGGAAAGGCCGACTACAGCCTCGATATCGAGGGGTTGTCGGCGCCCGACGACGGCACGCTGAAGATCACCCTGACTGAAGCCTACCCCGCCTTCATCTATGTCATGAGCATGCCCTACACCGCGCCGGTGGCGCATGAGGCCGTCGAGTACTACAACGCGCACGGGAGGGAGGGCCTTTCCCGTCACCCGGTCGGCACGGGCGCGTTCCGGCTCAAGTCGTGGAAGAGACAGCACAGGATCGTCCTGGAGCGGAACCCCACCTACAGGAAGGAGTATTACCCGGCCACCGGGGCGCCGGGGGACAGGGAAAAGGGGCTCCTCGACGATGCGGGCAAGCGACTCCCCTTTGTCGACGAGGTCTGGTACACCGTCATTCCCACGGCCCAGCCCATGTGGCTCCTCTTTTTGCAGGGATACCTCGATGCCTCGGGTATCCCCCAAGAGCAGTTCGACAGGGTGATCACCGGCAAGCTGGACCTGTCCGACGCGTTCATGAACAAGGGCATATCCCTGGAGATAGGGAGCGACCTCGATATTTACTACATCACCTTCAACATGCGCGACCCCGTCCTCGGAAAGAACACGTATCTCCGCCAGGCCCTCTCCCTTGCCTATGACAGCGACCTGTACAACCAGATATACCTGAACGGCCGGGCCATAAACGCCCAGGGGCCGCTGCCGCCGGGTGTCTTCGGCTACGACCCGGCCTTCCGCAACCCTTACAAGACCCATGACGTCGAGAAGGCGAAACAGCTTCTCGCAAAAGCCGGGTATCCCGGCGGCGTCGACAGCCGCACGGGCACACGGCTGGAGCTCACCTATGACATAGGCTCCGACTCGACGCGCGCCAGGGAGGCCGCCACGTTCGACATGCGCTGCTTCGAGCAGCTTGGCATCAAGATGCGGCTCCAGGTGAATACCTTTTCGCAGTACCTCGAAAGGACCATGAAGGGGACTTTTCAGATGACCTCCGGCGGATGGCTCGCCGATTATCCCGACCCGGAAAATTTCCTCCAGCTCCTTTACGGGCCCAACAAGCCGCCGAACCCGAATGCGGCGTCATTCTCCAACCCCGAATACGACGCGCTGTATGAGAGGATAAAGACGATGGACGACACGCCGGAAAGGCAGGTGCTGATCCACAGGATGGTAGCGATCGCCGTCGAAGAATGCCCCTGGATATTCAACGTCCATACCCCTTCCTACGTGCTGCGCCACTCGTGGTACAAGAACGGAAAAAATAACAGTATATCTGGCAATTACAAGAAATACGTAAGAATTGACGTTAAGGCCAGGAGCGCCTATTGCGAGGCCGAGAACAGGCCCGACTATAAGATAGCGGTGTACGGCCTGATACTGCTCCTCGCGCTCTCGCTTCCCGCCGTCGTTATCAAATACAGAAGAAGGAGAAGGTAGAGTGGCTTACTATATAGCGCGCAGGCTTCTCCTCGCCGTGCCTACCGTGCTGGGTGTCTGTCTGTTCACGTTCCTGCTTTTCAACATATTCGCATCTCCCGAGGCGATCGCGAGAAAACAGCTTGGGAAGAACCCCACCGCCGCACAGGTGCAGACATGGATCAGCAGCCACGGCATGGACAAGCCGATGTTCTTTAACTTCGAGCGCGGCCGTGACCACGCGCTCCATCCCTTCGACAGCAGGTTCTGGAACCACATGAAGGAACTCGTGCTCTTCCAGTTCCCCGAATCCGATTATCTCCACGAAAAGGTGAGCAGCCTGCTCAAAGAGAAGATCGTGCCCTCTCTGACGATCACCGTACCCGCCTTCCTGCTCTCCATCCTTATTACCTTGCCGCTCGCCCTTTTTATCGCCTATTACCGGGGCACCTATCTCGACAGGACGGCGCTTTTCGTCTGCGTGATCCTCATGAGCATCGTGGTATTGAATTACATCATCTTCGGCCAGTATTTCCTTGGGATCGTGCTCAAATACTTCCCGGTCTACGGTTATGAGTTCGGCCTGGGCGCCTGGCGCTTCGTGCTCCTGCCCATAATCATCGCCGTCGCGTCCGGGCTCGGAGGGGGCCTGCGCTTTTACAGGACCGTCATGCTGAACGAGGTCCGGGCGGACTACGTGAGGACCGCCATGGCAAAGGGCGTCAGCGAAGAAATGATCCTCTTCAAGCACGTGCTCAAGAACGCGATGATCCCGATCCTGACGGTAACGGTGCTCTCCATACCGTTCCTCATCACGGGGAGCCTCCTGCTCGAAATGTACTTCGGCATACCGGGCATGGGTAATATGATGCTCAACGCGATCTCCAACCACGATTATCCCGTCATCAGGGTCCTCGTCTACGTCTATTCCCTGCTCTACATAGCGGGCAGCATCCTGACGGATATTAGCTATACCCTGGTCGACCCCAGGATCACGTTCAAATGAGGTTAGCCGTGCCTTCATCGCACCTGTCGATTGCCGTAAAGAGGATAAAGAAGGACTCACTCGCGAAAGCGGGACTCTGCGTGGTATGCCTTTTCGCGCTGGTCGCCCTTCTCGACGTGGTGCCCGTGCCGACGCACGACGCGTACGGGTTGAGATGGGGGAGGACGGCCCTTGACGTGATCTTCCAGAAAGATGTGGAAAAATCGTATTCACCGCCGCTGGCGCGCACCGGCATCCTGAACCGCCAGGAGTTCCCGCTGAAGGCCCGCCACCTCCTCGGGACGAACAACCTCGGCGAGGACGTGCTCTACAACGCGCTCAAAGGGGTGAGGACGGCCTTCATCATCGGCATAGTGCCCTCGGTGATCGCGGGGGTTTTCGCCATCTTCTTCGGCCTGCTCGCCGGTTTTTACGGCGGCTGGATCGATGACGCGATCCAGTACGTCTACCAGGTGCTCTCGTCCATACCGGCCATACTTCTCCTCATTGCCATGCTGATGATAATGGAAAGGGGGCTCTGGCAGCTCTGCGTGGCCCTGGGCGTCACCTCCTGGGTCGGTCTTTGCAGGCTCATCAGGGGGGAAACCCTGAAAGTCAGGCAGATGGAGTATATAGAGGCGGCCCGCGCCCTGGGGGCGAGCGACGCGAGGCTGCTCTTCCGGCACATACTGCCGAACGTGATGCACCTGGTCATCATAGAGATGACCCTCGATTTTTCCGGCCTCGTCATGTCGGAGGCCATACTCACGTTTATCGGCCTGGGGGCCGAGCCGGGCACGGGAAGCTGGGGGAGGATGATCATGACGGCGGACAGGGAGCTGCCGAACGGCATCTGGTGGAACCTGACAGGGGCCTCGGTGTTCCTCTTCCTCCTCGTGCTCGCGTTCAACCTCGTTGCCGACGCGCTGCGGGATGCCCTCGACCCGCGCCTGAGGGCCGGCTGATATGGAAGAGGTACTGCGCATAGAGGGCTTGCGGACCTATTTCTTCACCGACGAGGGCACGGCCCGCGCCGTGGACGGCGTCTCCCTTTCCGTGGCGAAGGGGAGGATCCTCGGGCTCGTGGGCGAGTCGGGCTGCGGCAAATCGATCACGGCCCTCTCTGTATTGAGGCTCGTGCCGGAGCCGCAAGGGCGGATAGTCGACGGCCGCATCACTCTCGCGGGCAGGGAGATACTTGAGCTGTCGGAGATCGAGATGCGCGACATCAGGGGAAAGCTCGCCTCCATGATATTCCAGGAACCGATGACGAGCCTCAACCCTGTCTTCACCATCGGGTCGCAGATCGTGGAAGCGGTGCGCATCCATACGGGCATCGGCAGGCGCGAGGCGGGGGAAATCGCCGTCGAGTACCTGGCGAAGGTAGGAATACCGGCGGCCCCGCAGAGGATGTCGCAATACCCGCACGAGCTTTCGGGCGGCATGAAGCAGCGCGTGATGATCGCCATGGCCCTGTGCCTGCGTCCCGCCCTCCTGATCGCCGACGAGCCGACCA
>PLSJ01000388.1 GCA_003165115.1 Syntrophaceae bacterium
CCGCGCCGCAAAGAGCCGATAGACTACAGGACGAAGCAGCCGTCCATCCATCCTTTTCCTTCCACCCCGACGTATTCACCTATTCTTAACCGATTATTTGTCTAACCGAAATATTCGCACGTTAACCTGTGGACGTCTTCACGACCCATAAAAATTTCATGTAACGGGGGGACCGGTTTTTTGGGGTACAGGCCGGTTGCCAAGGAGGTGGCCCGGGAAGAAGAGGGCGGTATAGGGTGGAGTGCGGATTTTCAGTTCAAGGTGAAGTTTCAAAAATTGACAAGGAGGAATGGAATGAGAAAAGCACGTTTACTTTCATTGCTGTCCGCCACCGCGGTCGCCGTTTTTACCTTTGTCTCCATGGCATCGGCCGACCCGTGGAAATTCGGCGTGATGAGCGACACACAGTGGATCAGCCAGACTTCGGGCGTCATCACCAACGACACCAGGGCGCCCAACTCGGTGCCGGTAGACATCATCAAGGCCCTGAACCAGCAGTTCATCAAGCAGGGCGTCAAGCTCGTCATACAGGTCGGCGACCTCTGCGACAGCGGCGCCATCGCAGGTGAGGACGGCCGGGCCGTCTTCGCCCAGGACCTCTACAACGCCGGGATCGGTTTTTTCCCGTTCCGCGGCAACCACGACGCCTCGCAGGTCGACGCGCTGGAGTTCATCAGGATTTATCCCCAGACCCAGGGCGGCAACATGAACGCCACCCCGCTGAGTCTCTTCAACGCGACCATCAGCGGCCCGAACCAGACACTCCCGGCCGTCACCGGCTCACCCTTCCCGATGGGCTCCAACTTCAGCAGCCCCATACTGAACGTCAGCGGCGTCGCGCCCAACTCCCTTGTCGGGCTAAGCTACTCTTTCGACTATGCGGGTACTAACGGGAACACCGTACGCTTTGTCATGCTCGACGGCCAGGCCGGCGCCGGCATCGACAACAAGACACCAGGCGTCGATCCCCAGCAGTCCTGGATCACCGCCCAGCTCTCCGGCAGGCCGGCGGGAAGCCATGCCTTCGTCCTCAGCCACAAGGGCCTGATCACCGAGAACCACGTGGACGTCCTCTTCGGCAGCTACCCCTATTCCGACGCCGCCGGGCGGAACGCCTTCTTCAGCAGCCTGTACGGCAACGGCGTGCGCTACTACATCAACGGTCACGACCACATGCATGACCGGTCGCGCATAAACAGTCCCGACGGCACGTCTTATGTCAACCAGCTCCTCTGCGCGTCCGACAGCTCCAAGTTCTATACCCCCGGCTACCCGCTGGCGCAGAACAACGACATCCTCTACGACACACCGGCGAACGGGATCAGCGGCCCTCGCCAGACCATGATCTCCCAGGAACTTTATACGGTAGGTTATTACATTTTTACCGTCGACGGCCCGAAGGTGACGGTCGACTATTATTCCGCCCCCACGAATAACGTGGCCAATAGCTGCTCCGGCTCGAAATGCGAGCATCTCATCACCGACACGGCAGCGGCCGCCGGCAACGTCAATTTCCTTAATTTCGTCAAGGCCGAGACCTTCGGCTACAGCCTCAACGGCAAAGAATTCCTCGTTCCCCAGGGCGGCTCCTATACGGCCGTTTCCGACTCGATCGCGTCAGGCTCCGGCTTTTTCGGCACGACGGCAAAAATACTGAACGGCAAGAACGGCAGCACCGCAAAGGACTTCAGCACGCGCGCCCTCACGAAAGCGGTGGACACGGGCTGGACGGCTAAACCCGCCGGCGCATTCGCGAGCGACGTCCTCACCCTTTGGGGCATGGCCGACCTTTATGGGGCAAACCCCGACACCTACGCCCTCTCCGTGTCGTACGATCCGAGCATCACCGTCTCCACGGCCACGATCAACGCGGGCAAGCTCGTCTACCTCGCCACGAAAGACGCGAATAACAACTGGGTAAAGGCCGCGGGCAAGAAATTCATCCTCGGTCCGTACAACGCGAATTACCCCCTCGGCACGTACGGTGTGGACCCGGCGACGCACACCGCCTGGGCAGTCGTCAACAACACCGGCGATTTTGCCGTCATCAGCCAGTAGCGAAATGAAAACGGAGGCTCACATGTTTAAGAAGTTGATTATATGCGCAATGGTAGTAATGTCCTTCTTTGCGATGAAAGCGGCCACGGCGAACGCTTATTATTTAGGCCCGATCCCGGTGGCGAACGGCAGCTTTGCGACGGGCGACTTCACCGGCTGGACCATCAGCGGAAATACGGGGGCCACTTCCTGGTATTTCGTCAATAACGACGGCCTCAGCCTTAGTCCGGCCGCGCCGAGCGCCACTTACGCGCAATTCGGCTCGACGGGTTTCCCCACCTTCATTTCCCAGAACCTCTCCACGACGCCCGGTCAGCTCTATTCGGTGAGCTTCTGGGTCGCCAACGACGCGCCGGCGTCTATGGGCTTCAACCAGTTCCTGGTCCTGTGGAACGGCACCATCGAGGCCCCGAGTATAGAAAATGGCAACGCCTTCGACTGGACCCGGTATACGTATACGGCGATGGCTACCGGCACCAGCACCCCCATCTCTTTCTCTTTTCAGAATGAGGCGAGCGTCTTCGACTTCACCAAGGTCACGGCAGCGGCGGTTCCCCTCCCCGCTGCCTTGTGGTTCTTCGGCTCGGGCCTGATAGGCCTGGCCGGTCTGCGGAAGCGGATGCAGACGTCGAAGCGCTAGAGCGAAACGCCTCATAAGAGGCTGCCCGGCAAGGTGCGGGCAGCCTCTTCCGGAGGCCGGGAAGACCGGCCTTCCCCGGCAGTCTTCCCGGCATATAAGGAGTCGATGATGAAATTGAGACCCGCCATACGATGCGCCCTTGTCTCCCTTGCCCTGATCGTGCCTGCGTACGGCATAGCATTCGCGGATTGCAACCACGGAGGGTACAGGTACCCGGAGCATGAATCCGCGTGCCGGTCCGGACACCAGTATACGTGCGAGGACGGGACGTGGATCGACCTGAGCGTGGAGTGTGAGGACGAGGCCCAGGCCGCCGCGGCCGGCCAACAGACGGATGCGCAAAACGCGCCGCCCGCGAATAACTGAAGGTGAGCGGGGAATGGAGGACTAAAGGACCGTGATAAAACGAACCGATAGCACGAGTATCGTCGCAGCGGCCCTGATTGCGCTGCTGGTGTGCATCGGGACGGCCGGCCACGCGGTCGACCCGGAAAGTTATCGGCACATGTTGGCGACGGGCCCCCACGAATGCGTGGGCTGCGACCTCTCCGGCGTGGATATGGAGGGATGGGAGGCGGGCAACGCACACCTGAGAGGAGCGAACCTCAAAGGCGCCAGGATGGCCCAGTCGGAATTGGAAAACGCCGATCTGTCAGGGGCGGACCTGCGCGACGCAGACGTATCCCACGTGGTATTCAGCGGCGCGAACTTAAGCGGCGCGAACTTAAGCAAACTCGACCTCAGCACGGCGACCATCAACGATGTTGCCTTGACCGGGGCGAACCTCAGCGGGGCGAACCTGGAGGAGGGCTTCCTGCAGGGTGTTGACCTGAGCGGGGCGAACCTTCATTCGGCGGCATGCAGCCGCCTGAGCCTGGCGCGCGCGAACCTGAGCCGCGCCGACCTGAGTGATGCCACCCTCGCCAGGGCTAACCTGAAAGGCGCCGACCTGACGGGCGCCGACCTCCAGGGCGCGAACCTGGAAGGCGCGAACCTGGAAGGCGCGACGCTTTCCGGGGCAACATGGGTAGACGGCCGGAAATGCAAGCCGGCATCCGTGGGGGCCTGCAGGTAACGGACGGAAGCGGAAAGTACCGGGAAAGGCTCCACCTTCGTCCTCTATTTTCCGCACCCGTCGGAACGGGCCTCCTGACACCGGATGCGCAGCCTCCGTTTCCGCAGGTACCAGTACCCACAGCCGATGCCGCCCGAGATGAGGATGGAGAGCAGGACCAGGCGCTCGTACCGCCTCACATCGACGAGAAGGGCCTCTAAGACCGTGCCGATAAGGAACCCGAAGGCCCCTATGAGCACCGACCATGCAAGGGCGCTGGCAGCATTGAGCAGGACAAAGCTCCTCGTCTTTATGCCGCTCATCCCTATGGCGAAGGGCGCGACGGACCGAAGGCCGTAGACAAAGCGAAAACCCAGGATGGCGGGAAGGCGGTGCCGTTCGAGAAGGGACTCCACCTTCCTCACCCGCAGCTCCCAGGCGGGCCGCGCCCGCAGGTAGCTCCTGCCCTTCAGACGGCCCAAAAAGAAGTAGAATTCATCGCCCCCTAGGGAGCCGAGGAAGGCAACCACCATGACCCAGGGCAGATTGAGGTAGCCCTGGTGAGCGGCGAACGACGCCGCGATCAGGGCAGTCTCGCCCTCGACCACGACGCCCGCAAAGAGCGCGAGATACCCGTATCGAGCGATCATCTCTTCTATTGACATAAGGGACACCTGCGCGTAAGCCCGATTCAACATAATTCCCAGGGCGGCGTGGAGTCAAGAGAAGTATTCAACTGCGTGAGCCGGGTCTGCGTCTCCTTCACCCCGCCGCCGCTTGACTCTTGGTCTCCCATGGGCTACAATGTAGCTCAGTGGGAGGCAATAACATATGGCTGCAAATTCAGTTGTCCGTGCCCGCATCGACGAGCGCATTAAGGAGGAAGCCGAAGCGGTGCTTGCTTCCATCGGGCTCACCGCTTCAGACGCTTTCCGTATGATGATGATTCGTATTGCGAGGGAAAAGTCGTTGCCTTTCGAGCCTCTTGTCCCCAATGACGAAACCATCGAGGCCATGAAGGCTGCTCGTCGCGGCGATCTCGTTGTGGCGGGAGATCCTGATCGCTTGATTGGGAAGCTTAATGCGGGAGATTAGATATACTGGCCGTTTCAAGCGGGACTATAAGAGAGAGAAGTCGGGGCGGCATGCTAAGATCCTTAACACCGCCCTGATGAAGGTTGTGAAGTCACTTGCCGCCGACGAGCCCCTGCCCCGCATTAACGTTGACCATCCGCTTCTCGGCGAATGGGCCGACTTCCGCGATTGCCATATCAGGCCCGATCTCATCCTTATCTACCGCAAGCCAGATGACGCCCACCTTGATCTGGTGCGCCTCGGTTCGCACAGCGAGCTTGGATTGTAATGCTTTTCGAGTAGGCATTGCCGCCAACT
>PLSJ01000050.1 GCA_003165115.1 Syntrophaceae bacterium
CCTCCTTTCCGAGATAGCCGTCGAGCATGGCTTGTTCATCCACTGTCTGAAGCAAACGGAGCTTATCGAGCAAACTCGCCGTGATCGGCTGGCCGTTCATCTCTCCCCATCGCTTCAGCTTTTCGTCCAAAGACTTCAACCTCGATATGCCTTCGGACCTCACGTTCGTCATGGGGAGCACCGTCTTCTCAATCTTCACGCGGGCGGCCCCCTTTTCATAGGCAAGCCTTCTCAAGGCCGCGTCGTCCACCTGGGCAACGTCTTCCTCCCTGATGCTGTAGACGATCCTGATATAGTCGCCCTCCTTGACTGTCTCGAGCAACGAGGAGTCAGGCAGGTTTTCGACCGCCTCCAGGGTGCGCATCCTTCTTGCCGGGGTCTCCACAAACCCGGACGTGACGCCTCCCTCAGCGATCGTATGGAGGAAGAAGCCTTTTTCTTCCGTCTCGCCATGATCGGCGCGGGTGATGGAGCCGGAGTAAAACGTGTTGTCGTGGAGCTGCTGCCTCATGTGGATGTGGCCGAGGCAAATGAGAGTTGCCTTGCTGAGCCTCAAATCGGCCATGCCGAATTCGGCGTCCGGGTCGGTGACCCGCTGGCCGGTCGACAGGCGTGAGCCTTTCACCGTCCCGTGACCGACCAGTACGGTCGGTATCCCGAGGCGGTTGGCCTTTTCGTTCGTGATGCCCCAGGCCTGGAACAGGTCTCTCAGCAGTTCGGCGCACTCGATGCCTGCCGCGTCTATCGAAAGACCTCCCGTAGCCATCAATCCCGCCCTGGTGACCGAAGGCAGGCACGATACGATCAGAGATAACCCCGGTTTGTCCCCAACGTTCCCGTTGACCCCGACGAACCTGCGCGGCTCTTCCTTTGTCAGGCCGACCTGCCTGGGAAGAGCGGTCGCGTAGACAGGGTGCTCCGTTTTGAGTTTATTGAAGACTTCCGTGCTATTGACTGTGTCATGCGTCGGAGTGCCGCTGGTGATGACGACCGGGGCGACGTTGCCGCACCGGTAAATGAAATCAATCGCCGCGAGCGTCCCCGGCGAACCCAGGACAAGTCCTCTCTCGAAAACGTCTCCCGCTATGGCTATCAGGTCAGGAATTTCAACCTGTGCAGTCGCGATGACCCTGTCGCAGCATTCAACGGTGTTCTGAAGCCGACCCTGCTCATCGTCGAAGTGCAGGTCGGCGCAATGAAGAACCTTTATGGCATCCATGGACTCTCCTTTCGGTGTTTTTGGAATTTTTGACTGATCTGTTGCCCTATATATCCTGAAGATGCAGAAAGGGCGCTTTTCGGGCGTCTAATGAAGATACTGAAGCTAAAGGGATATTACTCGGCCGGTACTTTGTTCTCAGGAAGAGAGGTTTTCGCCGAGGAACAGGCTTTGCAGGGCAAAGGGTAACGAGGATGCGGATCCACTCAGATATGGGACAAAAGACTCCAGCCGGTGTGTCAATAGCGCACACAGTGCGCGAATCCGCCGAGCGGTTGGGGCGCCGATCAAGGAAGACGTCCAAAAAATGTGACATGACGTATTATCAACAGTCTCCGGACTATGAACCGGGTGAAACAAGAAATGGCATCGGAAAGGATGAGAGGCATATAGAGAACACCAAGGGTTCCCATCTTACGGTCAGCGGTTCCCGCGGCTTCATCGTGCTCAACGTTTGCGCAGCCTTGTCGGTAAAAGGGGTTCCGTTTTGTTGTCGAGAAAGGAGGCGAATGGCCTCTTAGAGATTATCGACGCGAGCCTTCGCTGCACGGGCGAAGAAGACCTGAAGCGGCTGGTGAAGGGTCTTCAGAATCTGGTTCCCTACGAATTCGCCCTTTGCGCGCTGACCGTACCAAGCTGCAGCAGCGCCGACCCGTACCGCATCGTTAACGTGAGCTACCCTGTTTCCTGGCTCGAACACTATATCTCGGAACACTTCGACCGGATCGATCCCGTTGTCAAGGAACATCGTTTACGCGTCAGTCTTCAGTACTGGCAGGACTCATATGAAAAGCACCCCGAAGCCAGGCGGTTCATAGCATCCGCATCCGACTACGGCCTCAAGACCGGGTACTCCTATGGCCTGAAGACCGAAAGCGGCGACGGCGCCTCCCTTTTTTCTTTCGGCGGAAGATCGATGGAGAGAAGCCGCCGCACCTGCCATATCCTTCGGCGTATCGTGCCCCATCTCCATCAAGCCCTCGTGCGCGTCGTCGCTCCGCTTGATCACCTGCAAGAAGTAACGTACGGGAAGCTCTCTCCGAGAGAAAAGGAAGTGCTGCTCTGGATAAAAGAGGGGAAAACGACGTCCGAGATATCGTCCAAGCTTTCCATAAGCGAGAGGACGGTCAAGTTTCACGTGCGGAACACGCTCCGGAAAGTTCGCGCCTCAACCAGGGCCCAGGCGGTGGCGGTCAGCCTGGAGAAGGGCCTCATCGATATTGACTGAGCCGGCCACATGACCGACGCGTGAGGCAGCGTATCGCAGCAGGGAGCCTGCGCACGGAACACCATTTACCTCCGGGCCGTGTTGACGCCAGTGGCACATGATAGTCCCGGATATCACGGACCAGTTCGTTTGATTTCAAAACATCGTCAACGGAAAGAACCGAAAGAAAAAGGGTGGCCGAAGCCACCCTGAGAGTGAAACCGATTTGCTCGTCTGTGAGAGATCTTTTCACCGAAGAAGCAGGATCACCCGAGATTAACCGCTCCCATCCGATCCTTCTTGACAACCCGCCCTTAAGCCGCCTCTCTTTCCTCTTCAAGCCGGCTGTGATCCAGGAGATCAATGATCCTGTTCGCCACGCGCATCACCGCGGAGCCCCAGGACATGATCTTCTTCAGGTCTTTTCCCCATGAGGCCACATAGGAGAAGGAACAGGCGCCGGTGTCGATGCCGAGGTAGCTGCACACGACAAACGCCGCCCCCTCAGCGATGACTTCCGCCCTGGGCCGAGCATCAAGACTCATGTCGTGTTCCTTCTCGGAGAGGGCGAGTTTGTGGGCGATCTCGTGAATGAGCGTCTTCGGCTTTTCCAGATCGGTCAGGCAATCCGCGAGGACGATCTCGTCGGCGAGGGCATCGTAGTATCCCCTGCAGCCGCCTGATATCGACCGAAACTTTACCGGTACAGGACTTGTGTTGCGGATCCATTCGAAGA
>PLSJ01000195.1 GCA_003165115.1 Syntrophaceae bacterium
CTGCATCCGACGTGGCAAGCACCCCTATGCCCTTGGCGTTCTCAAAGTATTCATTCAGCTTCACCTATACCTCCGTGAGACTTGTTCTGATGCTTCGGATAATCGGCATCCATGTTCAGAATATAATGCCAAATCTTCTTTGCGACCAAACAACATGGGGCGAAAGCTACCGGGGACTCGGCAATGCTTGCTACAGCGTTTTCGAGAGAGCCCGTTCTTCCCTTCTCTTTTCTTTCATACCATGTGCCCATATAACGGGCGAGATCGACCTGCGGAACAACCTCGAGGGGAGCACGCGATGCCCGTGTCCGCGTGCCCCAGATAACGAGGGGCGCCAAAACCGTCAGTGACCCGATGACCAGTGCTTTACCCCTCACATTTCACCTCTCTCAATCTTGAAGGCGCATTGGCGCCACGCGCACGCCGGTCCGGCTCGGGATTTGGTCTTTTCTCTCACGGTCTCATGCTCAGTTCCTGAACATGCTGGAAACTGTTCACGACGACGTACTTGCCTACCTCTACTTTGAACAGGGCCGTAGCGGACGAAGAGACAAAAGGCTGCAGATGAGGATGCTTGTCGGTGTAGCGGGTGAGAAGATCCTCTTTCTCATCCCCACCCACTTCCCGGGCCATGCCGAGAACCGTCACCGCCGTTGCCCTGTCAATGTCCGCCGCTACGTTGGCTCGATTGTCGACGAGCATGGCCACCCGAGAATCCGCCTTGATATTGGCGTATTTACGGGTGGCCCGTGCGGTGGCAAAAACAAGACAGCGAAGGTCATCGGTTGCCGCGAAGCACACGAGGTTGCTGTAGGGCTGATCTCGTTCGCGGGTCGAGAGGACGGCCAGCAACTGATCCTCAAAAATGGCCTTAATGGTCAGAAATAGCTCGGAAGATCCCATGGTACGTCTCCTGTTTTATGTTCGAAGAGAAATGTCTTCGAGAAGGATTTCTTGGCCGGCCATCTGCGGCCAACGCGGCATCGGTCTAGACATGGTTCCTCAGCATCAGCTCAACCGGGTGAGGGTTAAAATATACCTGTCGTTTCAGGTAACCCTCCCGGTATTTCCGCACATAATGGTTTATGAGGGTTATCGGCACGATGAGGGGGACGTATCCCTTATGATAGGCCTCGATGACCTCGAGTAGTTCCGTCTTTTCATCACCCGTAAGCTGTTTCTTGAAATAGCCCATCCCATGGAGGAGCACGTTGGTGTTCTTTCGCGAGGTGGCCTGGAGGCGAAGGGCTTCCATGAGAAGGCTAAGGTAAGACGCGTGGAGTGCCTCAGGACTGGACGTCCTCGGCTGGGCGACCAACCGCCCGAGCATGCTGTAGTGCTTGGGGCTGTGGGCCAAAACGAGCAGCTTCAGGTCCGTATGGAAGTCGATCAAATCCTTGATCTGTCCACCTTTCTTGAGGAATCCCTGCCAACGTCTGTAGACGAATACCGCGTCGATGAAGGTTTCTCTGAGTGACGGATCGTGGAGCCTTCCGTCGTCAATGACGGGGAGCAAGGGGCTTCGGCGGACGAAGGCTGCGGCAAATATGCCTGTCCCGCTNNATCTCCGCTCCGCCCACCTCGTCATGCCGTCGGTGTGATCTATCCCGGTGCGCGTCGTCAGCAGCCGGGGTGAGGCAGGATGTCCCACGAGCCGCAGGGGCTCCCTCGGGACCGGAAGTCCGTATTCCACCTCGGGACACACGGGTACGTAGTCGAAGTATTGCCCCAGCGTTTCCGTGATGTAGCGATCGAGTTTGTGTCCGCCGTCATAACGGACCTTCTCACCCAGCAGACACGTACTGATACCGATCTTGATTTTCTCCATGGCTGTCAACTCGTGCAGATCCCGCCGCACCAGCGGATGTGCCGGACATATGAACCCTCTTACGAACTCAAGCCAGCGCTCGACGACGGCTCCCGTCCATGCACTATCTTTTGCAAATTCTATGATCTCGGTCGTTTCATTTCAATGACCGGATCAACTGAATACGCCTGCCGCCGGAGCCTGAAGAAAAGTTTCAGCACAGGAAAGGCCTCACGCATGTACGACGCTTTTCAGTGCCTCGCGGATCTCCGGGTGCTGAAACACGAAGCCGCTCTCCAGAAGCCTGCGGGGCAGAACCCTCTGGCCTTTGAGAATGACGGACCCGAATTCTCCCAGTACGAGCTTGATCATGAACCCGGGGGCCGGGACAAAAGACGGCCGATGCAGGGCTTCCCCAAGAGCCTTTGCAAGGTCCTTATTCCTCACAGGATTTGGCGAGCAGACGTTCACCGGTCCGGATAGTTCCGGATGCTTGAGCAGGAAGAGAAAGGCCTCCGTCAGGTCCTGCGTGTGCACCCACGAGAACCACTGGCGGCCGCTTCCGATGGGTCCCCCCACGAACTTCTTGAAAAGGGGGATCATCTGACCCAGTGCCCCTCCTCCGGCGCCCAGTACTATCCCGAACCTGGTTATCGCCACCCTTGCCCCTTTCTGTTGGGCTTTGAGGGCCTCTCCCTCCCATTCAGAGGCAACCGTCGCGAGGAAGTCGTCTCCCGGCGGTGAACTCTCGGTAAGCTCTTCGTCCTCGTGGAAGCCGTAGTATCCGACCGCAGACGTACTGAACAGAACAAAGCTCTTCTCCAGGTTGGTCTCTATGCCTTCGACTATGTTCCGTGTGGTGCTGACCCGGCTCTCCCGTATCGCCCTCTTCTGCTCGTCGGTCCATTTCGTGAAGATCGGGGCACCTGCGAGATTGATAAGGGCATCATGGTTTCGAATTGCCTCCTGCCACGCTCCCCTTTGTGTGGGATTGCCCTGAACGAAAGAGACCCCGGACGAGATACCTCGTGCTTCCTCGCTCGATCGTATGAGGATAGTCACCTCATGGCCGTCCTTTAAGAGGCGCGCGGCGAGATAAGATCCGACGAAGCCCGTCCCTCCAGCCATAAGGATTTTCATTGATCTCCTTTCCCTTTGATTATCATTTAAATATAAGTCCTTCGCCGTCCCCCGCGCAGGAGATTGCGCGGATGGCTACAATTGTGCCTAGAATATGTACTATACGCGTCCTAAATCGGTTCGCGGCGCCGGAGGTGTTTGTGAAAAAGCGAAGGGTGGTCGTCAATGACCTGATGCAACATGACTACTTCTATGTTCTTGCCGAACCGGCGGGGGAGAACTTCCACCCCAGCTTCACCCCGGATCTCACCCCGAAAGAGATGCTCGAACTGGGCGTCTTCGGCGGCAAGTACATGACCGATTGCATTGAGGAATTCCCGGCAGCGTGGTTCGAGAAAGCGAGGATGCGTCATGAGCGGCATGATCCCGGATTGAACCTTTTCGGCGTAAATGCCTCGCTGCCCCTCTCCGAGTGGCGGAAGCGGGGGTGGATCTATCACGAGGACCCGAGGGGATGGTTTCAGTGGTACTGCNNACCCAGATCGTGCACAACTGTAGGGCGGGCGACCTTGGCTGCCGGAGGAAGCAGAGGCAGGCAGTACTCCATTGGGCATACGACAGCAGAAGAATTTAGGGAAACCGGCAGCGGCCTATCCCATGCCCATTGTCCCTGTCTCCATGCGTCCACCTGCCCCCCCTGCGAACACCTGACCATCCCCGGGTGACAAGAAAGAGGCCTGTCATGTGTCATTGAGCCTGGAAATCATCGACTATTTCGCGGAATGCAAATGATAATAGATTGCAAGCGTTCCTCTGCGTCATGGGGAATAGGATATTCGCCAGTCATTCGGTCCTCATGAGCGTTCGTCAATGGAAAAGATAGGCATTTTTTCTCACCCTGGCAGAATTGAGCGCGATGTCTCAACTCCGGCCCTTGACACGCTTCTTGTGTTCCGGAAACATCTTTTTGAGAAGGTCCGATACAGTCGGGTACTCTGCTGTCAGCGGGAGGAAGAAGATGTTCGTCCGGTCGAGTCTGATGAAGCCGAGGCTCTTGCACATGGCTGCCAGTTTTGGGGTGACGGTCTCGTCTTCCGGTTGGCATGCGATGATTTGTGCGCCGTCTTCTTCCACGAGTTCCGCCGGCACCGGCCGGGTGACGACAATTTCGCCCCATTTTGCGAATTCCTCAACGAGGCCCTTCGCGATGATCCTTCCGATGCCATAGCCGCGATATTCCGGTTTAAGATATATGTAGTCGATATAGAGGATGTTGTAGTTGCAGATCCCACAGTCCCGGACCTCATCTATCCACTCATCGTCATCGGTGAAAAACGCCTCGTAGATATCGCAGAGATCCTGGCTATGGACGTCGAAGACATAGAAGAGGTTCCAGTCGTATTGATAACGCGCGAGGTCCCCGTTTATGAGAAAGATTTGTGCTGCTCCCATCTCGGCCTGACCTGCGGGATGGTCAACAATTATGAACTTTACCTTGGTCTCCCGTACAAATTCGTCCGGATCGAACCGGTACAGAGACGCGCAGCTTTCTGCTCTCAGCTCGGTTGACTCTATGATGCTTCTGACCTGATCCCGTGTGAACCGTTTACTCTCTGTTTGTTTCGATGTTTTCATGGATGCCCCTTTTGAGGTGTTGATCTCTTCGATCTCTGGTGCGAAAGGCGCGTCGTCAGCCTCCGCAAATCCAGAAATCAGCTTTCATGTTGAAGTATTACTTCCGGGATTTCAGATCAAACTGGAGATTGTGCGTTCCTCCACTTCCGGGGCGGGGGCTTGAGGGGAGAAGGGCGCTGGTCCAAAATGGGTACCTCTTCGCCTGTCCAGCCAGACTTCAGATTTGTATTGGGTGTGATCGGGCGTGGAGCAGACAATCGCGTTAAGATATATGTCTTGTCTTCGTGCATTATAGATGAAAGGGTCGCCGCCGATTTTCTTTCCACATCAGCGACACCCTTCAGTCGCATGCTCTCGTCTCAGCTTTTTAACCGGGCTTGCAGGCATGCTGTATCATTCCCGCAAAATGCACATCTCACGTCATATTGCGAAATACTCGCAAAATAGCCGACAACCATGACACATTGTAGTAAGATATGGGTCATTGGAGGCGATTGACGCCAAGTAGACGCTTCGGCTCTCTTGAGGATCATGTAGTTGCCAGGTAAGGGCAGAAATGACGACCCCGTATCATGCAAAGTATTTCGCATAATGAGCTTACCCGCCAGGGTGGGCAAGGGGTTCAGCGGCTTTCCCGGTCGCTCTTCGATGCATCGGTTGATTTGAACCCCCATCAGGTGGACGCCGCCCTCTTTGCGATCAGGTCGCCTATTTCTCAAGGCATTATCCTGGCGGATGAGGTGGGTCTTGGAAAGACCATTGAAGCCGGGCTCGTGCTCTGTCAGTTCTGGGCGGAGCGAAAGCGCCGCATTCTCATCATCTGTCCCGCGTCAATCCGCAAGCAGTGGGCCTTGGAAATGGAGGAGAAGTTTAATCTCCCCTGCCAGATCATCGACGTGAAATCGTACGGGGAGCGGCAAAGAAGCGGCTATGCCAACCCCTTCGAGGGGAATGGCATCGTCATCACGTCCATGCATTTTGCAGCCGGCAAGGCAGCGGAGATCAAGGTCGTCTCCTGGGACCTCGTTGTCATAGATGAAGCGCACAAGCTGAGGAATTCTTACCGGCAGAGCAACAAGATCGGGCAGGAACTGCGCTGGGCGCTTGAAGAACGTCGGAAACTCCTCCTGACGGCAACTCCGCTTCAGAATTCCCTTGTCGAACTATATGGACTATCCACGCTTATCGACGAACGGATATTCGGCGACCTACCGTCCTTTCGCACACAGTACGTCAATACCGGCGGCAACCTGGCGGACCTGAGAGACCGCCTTCATTCCTTCTGCGCCCGGACATTGAGGCGGCAGGTCCTGGAGTATATCCGCTTTACCGAGAGACGTCTTATCACGCGCCCTTTTCAACCTACAGACGCGGAACACAGGCTCTACGAAGCGGTGTCGCTATTCCTCCAACGAGAAGATACGTATTCCCTCCCCACACAGCAACGGCACCTTACTACTCTCATAGTCCGCAAACTCCTTGCTTCATCGTCGCAGGCCCTCGCAGGCACTTTGGAGACCATGAAGAATAGGCTTGTCGCCCTTCGCAATGGAATTCAGCCCGCTTTGAAGGTGGCTGAAGACCTTGTCGAGAAAGAGGAGATGGAAGATGAGTTGCTCGACGAGATCCTGGAGGACAACAGCAAAACACCCATTGGGGAGGGCATGGCTGAAACACCGGAAGCCGTAGACCGGGAGAAACTGGACGCGGAGATTGCGGAGCTGGACAGATATATCGCGTGGGCCGAAGGCATAGGGATAGACACGAAAACGCGAGGCTTGCTAAGCGCACTGAAGATCGGTTTTGGGCAAATGGCAGATATGGGCGCCGCGCAAAAGGCCGTCATATTCACCGAGTCGCGACGCACCCAGGCGTTCCTGAAGGATTTCCTTGAAGCCAACGGCTATGCAGGCTCGGTTGTCGCCTTCAATGGAACAAATGCAGATAAGGAATCGACGCTCATTTACGAAAAATGGCTCGAAACCAACAAGGAATCCGGGCGTGTCACGGGGTCGCGCGCAGTCAACGTTCGTGTCGCCATCATTGAATACTTCCGTGACCATGCGAGCATCATGATCGCGACAGAGGCGGCAGCCGAAGGCATCAACCTTCAGTTCTGTTCCCTTGTGGTCAATTTTGACCTTCCATGGAATCCTCAGCGTATAGAGCAACGGATCGGCAGGTGCCACCGGTACGGGCAGAAGCACGACGTGGTAGTCATCAACTTTCTCAATGAACGCAACGAGGCAGATCGAAGGGTCTATGAACTCCTCAACGAGAAGTTCAGTCTCTTCTCGGGCGTCTTCGGGGCCTCCGATGAGGTGATTGGGGCAATCCAATCCGGCATCGATTTTGAAAAGCGCATTGTCAGCATCTATCAGCAGTGCCGGACACCGGA
>PLSJ01000111.1 GCA_003165115.1 Syntrophaceae bacterium
GCCAACAACGAGACCGGCGTGATCTTCCCGATGCCCCAGATCGCCGAGCTCTGCCGCCAGCGCGGCATTCCCCTGCACACGGATGCGACCCAGGCGGTCGGCAAGATCCCCGTCAACGTCGCCGAGACGCCGGTGGACGCGATGAGCTTCGGCGCCCACAAATTCCACGGCCCCAAAGGAGTGGGGGGGCTGTTTATCCGTCGCGGCCTGCGCCTGCCGCCGCTGTTGTACGGCGGGCCGCAGGAGCGTCAGCGGCGGGGCGGCACGGAAAATGTCCCCGGCATCGTCGGCATGGGCAAGGCGGCGGAGCTTGCAGCCAGGGAGATGCCCGGCAGGATGGAACACCTGCGGTCCTTAAGGAAAACCTTTATCGACCGGATCGCGGAAATCGACGAAGTCCTCATCAACGGTCATCCCACGGAGTGCCTTCCACATCTCGTCTCGTGCTCGGTGCAGTACGTGGAAGGGGAATCGATGGTGCTCATGCTCGACGAAGAAGGGATTTGCGCCTCCACCAGGTCCGCGTGCGCAAGCGGCTCGCTTCGTGCGTCTCATGTGCTCACCTCCATCGGACGCGACTATGCCTCGACACAAGGCACGCTCATCTTCTCCTTCGGCATCGACAACACCGTCGAAGACGTCGATGCGGCCGTGAACGCCCTGAAGAGAAGCGTCGCATTCTTGAGGAGCATGTCGCCGTTGTATGGAAAGAAGTAAGCGTCCATGGGCGCGGGGCCGCTGTCAAAAAACTTGACTTTTTTACATAATGTGTCACAATATAAGACAGGTTGCTTTGTCTTTTCATAAGGCGCTTTCTGAAACAAAATAGAAAACGAAAAACTTAACCCTAGCCTTGCTGGAAACGGATCGATATCGCGGGCCGAAAGACAGCATGTGAGGCAAGAGCCGGTAACCCTGGAAGGATATGATTTCTGAAAGGAGGCTGACCGAAAATGGCTGCCATGCGGATCGAAGGAAAATTGCAAAGACCGGAAGGATACGGGGCCGTCGCGGCGTCGAGTGCCGCCGCCTGTTGTCGGGGGCAGGAATATTTTGGGGAGACGGCCCGTCTAATGCCCCATAACAGGCGTTTCCCGGAAGAGGGAGTACAAGGGAGTTTCGATTTCGGCGAGGCGGAGGGTCCCGTGGCCGGAGACCGGGCCGACGGAACGACCGCGACCAGGGAACCCGGCCCGTATTACAGGATCATCGCCGAAACAATAACGGAAGGCGCCCTCATCCTCTCGTCCCGCGGCACCATTCTTTACTGCAACAGGGGGTTTTCGCGTATGGTCGATACGCGGCCGGCAGAGCTCGTCGGCTCCTCTTTCCCCGGCCTTCTGATCGAGGAAGACCGCCCGCTCTTCCAGGACGTGCTGGAGAGGCTGGCGGAGGGTCAGGCCCGGGTCCAGGCCGACGTGGTCCACCTGTCGGGGAACGCGCGCAGCCTCGCGGTCCGCCTGACAGGCAGCCTCCGGGCCGCCGACGACAATACCACCATCGTGTGCATCGTCCTCACCGACATCACAAAACGCGTGCAGGCGGAAGATGCGCTCAGGCAGATGCAGAAAATGGAAGCTATCGGCACCCTCGCCGGGGGCATAGCCCATGATTTCAACAACATCCTTTCCGCGATCATAGGTTTTTCCGAAATGTCCCTGGAAGATATCGCGGAGGACCACCCGGCAAAGCATTACGCCGCCCAGATACTGAGGGCCGCAACAAGGGGCAGGGACCTTGTCCGCCAGATCACGGTCTTCAGCCACAGGAACGAGGGAGAACGAAAACAGGTCAGGCCGGGTCAAATCATCGGGGAAACGCTGAAGCTGCTGCGGGCATCACTCCCTTCGACAATCGAGATCCGGGAGCGCCTGGAGACGGAATCGGGCGTTATCTTCGCATCCTCCACGCAGATCCAGCAGGTGATCATGAACCTCTGCACAAATGCGGGACACGCCATGAAGGCAAAGGGAGGGGTGCTCGAAGTCTCTCTGGGCCCCTTCGACGTCGATTCCGCACAGGAGTCGCCCTGCCCCGGCATGGCGCCGGGGCCGTACCTGAGAATATCCGTGTCGGATACGGGCGTCGGGATGCCCCAAGAGGTCCTCGACCGCATCTTCGACCCCTTCTTCACGACAAAAAGCCCGAGCGAGGGAACGGGGATGGGGCTCGCAGTGGTCCACAGAATCGTGAAGAGTCACGGCGGGGCAATCACCGTAAAGAGCACTCCCGCCAGGGGCTCGCTCTTCGACGTCTATTTTCCGAGGGTCGACGTGACCTGCATCGACGAGGCGGAAGCCGTCATCGGTTCTCCCGCGGGGTCGGGGCGGATACTCCTCGTGGACGATGAGGATGCGATCGTGGAGATGGGTACGTCCGTGCTCAAGCGCCTCGGCTATGAGGTCCGGGCGACACAGGACAGCCTGGAAGCCCTCGAGATATTCCGCCGGGACCCGAGCGCCTTCGACCTTGTCATTACGGACCAGACCATGCCCCGCATGACCGGGACGGAGCTGACTCAGGAGCTGGCGGCGCTCAGGAGCGATATTCCCGTCATTCTTTGTACCGGTTACAGCGAGATAGTGGACCGGGACGCCGCGAAAGACCTCGGTATCAGGGAAATCCTCGCCAAGCCGGTCTCGCGGAACGAGTTGACGGAGTGCATCAGGCGCGTGCTCGACGACAGGGCGCAAGGGATAAGATAAGGAATGGCAAGGGGGCGCGGTCCGTGAGGGGCGCGTTGTAAGCACTATTTTGAGGCCGTTAACAAAGGGTCTGTCGGAAATAGGAGCTGCTCTTCATGGACCTTGTGGAGAAGATACCGGACATCTTGTTCCGGCCGCGGGAAGCATGGCCTGAGATAGGACGTGAGCGGGCCGCCATCAAAGACCTCTATGAGTCGTATGCCGCCATCCTCGCCGCGATACCGGCCGTCGCCCAGTTGATAGGCATGACCGTCGTCGGCATTTCTTTCATCGGGTTCCGCTATCGGGCCCCTTTCGCGAGCGCCTTCGGTTACGCGATCGTCTCCTATTGTCTTTCACTTGTCGAGATCTACGTCTTCGGCCTGACCGTTAACGGCCTCGCCCCGAGGTTTGGCTCAAAAAGAAGCGCCATCGATGCAATGAAGCTCAGCGTCTACTCCGCGACCCCCTGCTGGGTCGCCGGTCTGTTGTTCATCATCCCTTTCCTTATGCCCGTCGCCCTCCTGCTCTCCCTTTACGGATTTTATCTCCTTTATCTCGGGCTGCCCGTGCTGATGCACACGCCGGCCGAAAGGAGACCGCTCTACTTTGCAGTCCTCGTGATGATCGCTCTCGTTCTCACGGCGGCCGCCGGAATGCTGGCCGGCTTGCTGTTTCCCCAGGGGCGCATGGGCGCCATCTGATCCCTATTCTTCCCCCGATGCGGCCCGTCTCTCCCCTTCACCGCCGCTCAGGCCCTCATTGATGAATGCACCAAAGGGGGTGTTGAAAAAACGCAGCTCGGAGTGCTCCTGGTACTCTTTCAGCTTGCCGTTCCTGCCCATATCCAGGATAACGTCCGTGAGGACAAGAAAGGCATCGTTCTCCAGCCGCGCATCGGAGCACCATCCTTTCAGCACGTCGTCCCCCTTGCCCACCACAAACTTATACTTTCTCTGCCGGACGAGCGCGTTTATCCGCGACAGGTGCTCTTTGTTTCCGGGGTCGACGCGGTATCTTCTCTTACAAAACATAGAGAAAACATGGTTTCGGAAGGCGGCAATGTCAAGAGCTTAAAGCCCCCGCCCGGTCCATCCCGTCATTGTGCGCAGATGGACCGGGCGGTGAGGTCGTTTTACAGCTTCAATAACCTTCGCGCATTACCCTCATAGATGGCGTAGCGCTCCTCTTTGGTGATGGGGAGCTTGTCGATGCGTGATATCGATGGTCCATCGGATATACGCGGAGCCCCTCTCGGGATCGAAGGGGGAATCGGAGGCGAAGAGCACGTTCTCTGCGCCGAAGAACTTGAGTCCGCAGATCGTGGCGGCTTCCGAGCCGAAGACGGCCGTGTCGGCGTAGAACAGGTGAAAATAGTCTACCGGACGCTTCTTCAGTTTCTTGAGCAGCGCGAAATAATCCACGTCCGATGTCCGGGTGCCGAGCTGGTCCCATCCCGGTCCGACCCGCCCTTCGAAATAGGGGACCATGCCGCCCAGGTGGTGAGTGATGATCTTCAGGTCGGGCAGCCTGTCGAAGATCCCGGCAAAGACGAGATGGGCCATGGCGACACTCGTTTCGTAAGGCCAGCCAAAAGTCCACCAGATCTCGTAGTGACTCTTCGTCTCGCTCCTGTAATCGGGAAAATCCGCACCACGGGCGGGATGCAGCCAGATGGGGCGGTCAAGTTCGACCATGAGGTCAAAAAGCGGCATGGTCTCGGGCTTATCCAGGGGGCTGCCGAGGACATTGCTGAATATTTGGACTCCCACCGCCTTAAGCTCGGTGACGGCCCTCCTCGCCTCCCTGAGCAGGCCTTCGGGGTCGTTCATGGGCAAAGAGGCGATGAAACCGGGAAACCGGTCAGGGTGCTTCGCTACCAGTTCCGCCATCCCATCGTTCCCAAGCTTTGCCATGTCGGTCGAGATCGGTGGCGGACCGAAGGCCTCGATGGGCGGGGAGCCAAGGCAGATGACCTGTCTATAGTCCCCGCCGAATTCGTCCATGCGCCGAAAACGGTCATCAAGATCGGCGATGGAGGGTACTTCTCTGACCCGCTTGTGCATGTCCTTGCCCTTGGGGGCAACCTGCACCATCTTGTCGAAGTATGCTTTTGGAAAGATGTGATTAAAAATATCGATCTTCATGTAATACCCTCCTTTAAATCAGAACTCGAACAGGTGGCCGAACTTCTTGCGGCTTTCCAGCCGGTACTCCAGCCCCGGACGGTCGGGAAGAGGGAACTTGTCCCTCCACTCCCAGGGTTTTGTGGCATCGATGATTGCCCTTGAGTTGAGGAAGCGGCCCGCTGCCCGGTCTTCGGGCGTGATGCGCGGATCGAGGGGTGTGGATGTGGCCCGCGTGATGAAATCAATGGAGGTAGCGGGGTCGGTCCGGGTGAGGATCGCCCACATCACGTCATCGAGGTCCGTTACATCGATGTCTTCGTCGGTGACTACCACGTACCTCCCGCAGTAGTTTGCCACGTTGCTTGTGTATGCCGCGTGGCCCACCTGGCGAGCGTGGCCGGGGTATTGCTGCTTGATCGAGACGGCGACGAAGAGGCGGCAGCCTCCAAGGCCATAGCACCACGCATTCGTGATGCCTGCGATACCCTGGCGCGTCAGATGCTGCGCGAGGACCGCCGACTTTATATACTGCCGTCCCTTGTCCGCGTCATAGGGGGGCTTCTCCGGCGGCATGCCGAGGAGTATGGGGTTATCCCTGTGATAGACGGCCTTGACGTCTATGTACGGCTCGTCCCGCGCACCGGACGCATAGTATCCCGTCCACTCGCCGAAGGGACCTTCCCAGCGCACCTTCCCCGGGTAGGAGAACCCTTCTATCACGATCTCGGCGCGCGCCGGGATCGGAAGGCCGGTGACAGGGCCCTTGATCACGTCCACGGGCTCGCCCCTCCATCCCCCGGCCCAGTCGTATTCGGATACACCCCACGGCAATTCGGTCATGCCGGAAGTGAAGAGGAGCGGGTCGCTCCCGAAGCAGATGGCCACCGGACACGGTTCCCCGCGCGTGAAGTATTTCTCCCGTTGAGTCCATCCCTGGTGACCCGAAGAGATATAGAAACCCACGGTCTTCGCGTCGTGAAGCATGTTGCGGTAGGCCCCGAGATTGACCCAGCCTTCATCGGGGTCGCGGGTGATAACGATGCAGCCGGTCCCGATGTACGGTCCGCCGTCGTTGTAATGCCAGACAGGGACGGGAAAGGTGGTAAGGTCGACGGCGTCTCCGGTCATCACATTTTCCATGACCGGTCCCGAGTCGACAAAACGGGGCGGGATGAGTACCTGTTTTTCGAGGCGCTTTTTGAAGTATTCTAGCAATTCCACACGGTTTGCGTCGAGCTGCGGGCAGCCGTAGCTGAAGGCCACACGCCGGGTCGAACCAAAGGGGTTCAAAAGGATCCGGTGCCCCTTCTTGTAGCCTTCGAATTCGTCCAGTATCAACGCGGGCGCCTTCTCCGTCGACGCGGATATCTCGGCGATCCGCCCCACGTCCTCTTTCAGACCCATGTTCTTCGCAACTTTCAGCTCACCCATCTTCTCGACGGTTTCCAGCCATTCTCTCAGGTCCTTGTAGCCTACCTCCATCTTCAATACCTCCTTGGTAATGTTTTGCCGTTTCGTATCGAGTCGGCTCTCCCTAGTTAGTGCCCATCCGGAAACCC
>PLSJ01000015.1 GCA_003165115.1 Syntrophaceae bacterium
GCCCTGCCCCTCAGTATAGGCTGAACTACCGCTATCAGTCATATCCCAGGTTGACGTCACATTGCCCGTGGCATAGCAGTTCTGGACCGCTACGGCGGGACCGCCCTGAACTCCTGTATCCCCTATGAGGCCGCCGACACGGGTAGCCCCGGTCACGTTTCCGGTCGCGAAACAGTTCGTGATCGAGTCTCCCGTTGCCGGGCCGAGAAGGGCGATGAGGCCACCGATTTCATTGTATCCCGTCACGTCGCTCGTTGAGTAAGAATTGTTCACAACCGTCCCATTGGAGGATGTACCGATAAGACCGCCCACGCCCTGCAGGTGCAGGGTGGGGTCTGACGAGCCGATCACCGCCGAGGCACGCGAATGTACGACGGTGACCCCGTGGGCGTAGCCGATGAGCCCGCCGATCCACGTCGTCGTCGCAGGGGAATCCGGCACGCCGGTGATGCTCACATCGGCGTACGAGCTCTTGATGGTTGCATTACTCACGCCTCCCAGCAGTCCGCCTAGATACCCTACACCGGTTACGCTGCCCTGCTCGACGTACGCCTGGTTGACGGTCGTATTGGAGACGTTGCCGGCCAATGAACCGACAAAGTTGTTTCCGGTGATGTTGACGTTGGTGAGCCCGATGTCGCGGATGGTGTTCGTCGATCCCGAAGTCTGGCCTATCAGCCCCACGTCCCGCGCAGACGGCGCGTTCAGCGTAAGGTTGTTGATGGTGTGGCCCAGGCCCGCGAACGTGCCGGAGAAGTTGGCGAAAACCGAGGGCGCGCCGGTGTTGGCCGCGCTCCAGGCGGTAGCGTCGATGTCCCGCGCCAGAGCATAGTAGCCGGAGACCGCGCCGGTCGTCGCATAGGTGCCTATGTCACGGATCAGCGTATAGGCATTACCGTTTATGGTGAGGCTCGCGTTCGAGCCGGGGAGGTTGATGCTCCCGTAGACGCCTCCGCTGGTATCGGTCATTGCCACGGGATACCCGTTCGCGTCCGGAACGGTCCCGCTGTAACTCGCCCTGGTGCGGATGTTGTAGTCGCCGCCGGAGTACATGATCAGGCTTGCGTTCGTGCCGGTCACCGTGACGGCGTTATTGATGTTGATGTTGTTCGCGGCGGAAAGACCGAGCGTGGTATCGGCCGACCAGATCACGGGGTCATTGACCGTGATGTCGCCGCTTGCCGCCTTCACCGTAAAGTTGCGCAACCCCAGGTTGTTGCTGACGAAGTCGCCGGTCATTGTCCCGCCACTGCCGATGTTGATGGCAGGCATGGTCCACGACCAGGTCCCGTTGGTGCCCGTGCTGAGCATGAACGTATTCGCCGCGGCGACGTTCGTGCCCGCCGTCTCGAGGAGCCCGCCGTTGCCGCTGGTGGCGGCCAGGCCCACGGCGCCGCTCAACGCAGTCGTCCCGTCGAGACTGCTTACGGTATAGCTGCTCAAACCACTGTCGGAGCTATCCAGAGTGAGGGCGAGGCTGTCGGCCGATGCAAGGAGGGCCTTGCCGCCGCGGGCCGTGATGGTGCCGGAGCTTGCCACGCCGTTGTTGCTCGCAAGAGCGACGAAGCCGCCGTCCGCGATGACGATGTCACCCTCGGAGATCACCGAGTTTTTGCCGCTCGCTACCGTGAAGACATAGTTGCTGTTCTGGAAGTTGGTATCGGTGATATTCAACGTGCCGGCGAGAAGGGCGCCGACGTTGACGCTGGAGCCCGCCGCGAAGAGCACGCCGTTGGAATTGATGATGAAGACCCTGCCGTTGGCGTTGAGGATGCCCGCGATCATGCTGGGCTCATTGCCCGTCACCCGGTTAAGGACGATGGAGTAGGGGTGCGGCTCGCTGAACGTCACTGTCTCGCCGATCCCTATGTTGAAGCGCATCCAATCGATGACAGCCTTGTCGGTGGTGGTGGTAATCGTCGTCGTGTTGCCGGCCGTATTGATAGTGGCCGTACCGCTCGCCACATGGTCGAGGACCAGGTTGTTGGTCCCCACAACCACCGAGCCGACGGCGCCTATCACGGTGTAATTCGGGTTGCTCACCCCGAGCGAGGTCAGGTTGGCGATGGGCTGGACCCCACTTGCGCCGGAAGCCAGGGTGGCGGTGCCGCTCAGGGTGACAGAGTCACTCCCTATCACATTCAGCAGAGTCAGGCTGCCCGTGGGGACGCTGGTGGCGCCGTCCGCCGTCTTGTAGCCGGTGATGTTCAAAGGCCTCGGCGCGATATTGGCCGTCGTCTGGAGGGAGCCGCCGGTAGTCAGCGTGTAGTTGGCGGCATCCGACCCGGTGAGGGATATCCCGGAGATGATGACCGTCTTGCCTGTTCCGGCGTTCGCATCGGCGAAGGCGGCGGAACTGTAAGTGGCGGAAAGGTTATCCCCGGCAATCACTCCGGGCATTTGGTATGTCACGGTTTCGGTCGTCGTGCCATCATAAGTTTTGTCGTTCGCCGTCACTGTGGCGGTGATCGTCTTTGGAGTGATGCTTGCCGTGGTAGCGGTCGCCGTGCTCGGAAGCGCGTAGTTGCTCGCGTTTGCGGTGCCGGTGGTGGTATAGTCGAGGAAAACGGTTTTGTCCGTGCCGGCGTTCTTGCTGGAGAAGGTCGCCCCCGTGTAGCTGATGTTGAGGGTCTGGCCGCCTACCAGGCCGCCCGTCACGGTCGAGGCGGCACCGCTTGCCAGGGTGGCTGCAGTGGTGCCGTCGTAGACCTTGTCCGCGACGCTCGTCCCCGAGGTGGTGACGGTCAGGGGCGCGGGGTTGACCGTGACAAAACCCTTAAGGTTCGTGTAGACCGATGACGGCAGGACGGCCGAAGCGGCCTGGGTGCCTGCATCGACATAGCCATTGTCAAGGACTACGTTGAACGTGCTATCAACCTGGCCTATCCCGCCACCGCCCTGTAAACCCCATGCCGGCATAAGGTACAGACCGGACAATGTCCTGGCGGCGCCGTAGGTGGGAATGTTCGAGATGTTGGTCTGGACGTCGACCAGGATGTTTCGAAGAACGGGGAAGCCTGCCTGGCCCTGTCCCCAGATGGCGGAATCGAAGCCCGCATAGCTGGAAAGGGCGGCGGCCGTGGTGGCGTCCGGCAGTTGGGTTGCGGTCGAACCCGAACCGTCGGTCACCGGCGTTGCCCCGGAACCTGTCGCTGCGTACCAGTAAGCATTCGTGATCGTGCCGGTGTTGGACTCCACGAACCCATACCTGGCGGCGTTTGCGGTGTTGCCGGAATACTCGGTGGCGTAGGCGTTTAGGATCGTGCCTTCGTTGGTATAGGCAAACCCGGCATCCCACTGCGCCGACGGATCGGTGGAATAGAGGGCCGTGGTGTAAGCATTCGTGATCCTGCCGGTCGCGTTGTTGTCGTAGACGAATCCCGCAAGATGGGGGGCCTGGTTCGGTCCGCTCGAATATGCGTAGCACTGGTCGATGACCCCGGTATTCTGTCCGACAAAGCCACCGGCCGTGGAAGCCGAGTCCGAAAGCTGAAACTGGGTGTTCGAATAGGAGCGGTCGATTTCGCCGTTATTTACCCCTACCAGGCCGCCCACGTATGTAACGCCCGTGGCGCCGGTGTTTTGGATATAGCCGGGGTAATAATTGGCTGGGTCGGAGCGCGCCGAGCTGTCGATGATCTTGCCGGATGCTTCGTTGATGCCGACAAGGCCGCCGGCGACATTCGTGGCGTAGACAACACCGCCGTAAACATAGGTCTGCACGATCAGCCCGGAATTGTCGCCGACCAGGCCGCCGGCATAGGTGATGTTCGAGTTGTTGAGCGTCGCGACCCAAAGGATGGTGGAGACGAAGCTGTTGATGATGCTGCCCTGGTTTGTGTTCGCGAACATCCCTACCGCCGGGATCGGGGTAGAAGGGACCCCCGGGAGGTTGATCTGAGGGTCGATGACACCCAGGTTGCTGACCGTGGCGCCCGTACCGATGGCGCCGAACAGTCCCGTCCCTTTCAACACCGGGACCTGGACCAGATGGCCGAAGCCGTTGAAGTTGCCGGTGAAAGGAGTGGCGATGCTGCCTATGGAGTGGGGTACGGAGACCATACTCCAGCCATCGCCAAGGTCGGCGCCAAGCACGTAATTTCCAGCCAGATTGTTGTTGACGGCTCCCAGTCCGTTGAAATCGCTAATGACGGTGTAGATTGCGCCGTTCAGCTGCACGGAGCCGGTGCCGCTGAAGCCGATCTGGCCGGCGAATGCACTGGTCCAGGTGTTTGGGTTGAGCCCTCCCCCCTGGTACGTGTACAACCCGTAGGGAGTGCCGTCGGCATTGCCGGCGCCCGACACGGTGGTGGTAGGATTGCCGCTGCTGTCCAAGAGATGGCCATAGTTGGCGGCAAAGCTCGCCGTACCCGTGGCGGTCATCACGTTATTGACATAGATATTGTTGGTGGCATTCAGGGCGAGGGTGTTGGCTGCCCAGGACACCGCGTCGTTTACGTTGATGTTGCCGTCCGAGCCGGAGCCGGAAGTAGAAGCGATGGTCACATTGGCGCCGGCAAGGGCGTTGCTCAGGGCAGTGCCGGTCATGTCGGCGCCGAGGCCGATAGTGAAGCCGTCCGGGTCGATCGTCCAGGTGCCGACCTTCCCGTAAGGCGCCGCCGTGGTGATGATGGCGCTGTCGGCGATCTTCACGTTGTTGCCGGACGTCTCAATTGTCCCGCCGTCGCCGCCGTTCGGCGCCGAGGCGTCGAGGGTTCCGCCGACGTTCGTCGTGCCGCCATAGGTATGGAGGCTGATGTCGCCTTTCAGGTCGTCGATGGTTCGGGCCTGGATTAACCCCGAGTTATTGACCTGTGCGGAGAGCAGGTCGTCCGCCGCTTTGGCACTCAGGATGACGGTGCCGCCGTCCGCGTAGATGGCCTGCTTGTTCTCCACGAGGGCGTTCAGGGTGCCTTCGTCGATGGTGACGCTCAACAGGGAGTCGCCGTTGAAATTCAGGGTGACCTTGTCGCCGGAGGCTAAAGCGACGGTGCCCTTCGTTGCGGAGATGGTCCCCTGGTTGGAGACGGTGTTGCCCAGGAGGGCCACATACCCCCCGTCACGGGCGGTGATGGCGCCCCGGTTGATGATGGAGCCCGTGGAACCGTTGGCGTTGAATACGTAGTTGCCCGCGTTGAAGTCCGCGTCCGTGATGTTGAGGGTGCTGGCCAAAAAGCCCGCGGTATTGACACTGGAGCCTTTGGTGAAGAGTACACCGTTGGAGTTGATGAGGAAGACCTTGCCCGTGGCGTTGAGCGCCCCTTCGATGATGCTCCTCTCATTGCCGATCACCCGGTTGAGGGTAATGGATGAGACGCTGGGCTGGTTGAAGTTGACCGTCTCGGCGGGTGCGATGCCGAAGCTCCGCCAGTTGATAGACGCCTTGTTCGTGGATTGATTGATGTTGGTGACGTTACCTGCCTGGTTGATGGCAGCACTCCCGCTCGTGACCGCTCCGCCCTGGGGGGCCGCCAGCGTTGGACCACATACCAGGAGCTGGTATCCCCAGAACATCACGATCATCAGGGACGCCATCCTCTTTTTGAACACCTTCCCATGACTGCCTTTCCTACCCATCATGTCCTCCTTGCGTCGTAAGCGGTTATGAAAACAGGGCGGAGTTTTTGCGGGAGGGGGATGAGGGTACAGGTGAAACCGGCCCGCGGCCTCTCGTCCGGCGGTACCGTCATCGGCGCGGCTATAGAAGAAGCCGGGCAACCTTGCGTGTCCGGGACGCGGATGTCTGGATGGTTTTGCCGGTGGTGCGGAGCTGAAGGTTATTCCTGGCAAGCACGTACCGGGGAGCACCGCCGAAGTCAAAACAATACCGCCTTGCCTTTCATGTTCCTTTCTTCCCTAACGATCTGTGCTCATCACTGTCGGTAAGGCAGGCAAGACCATAACCTGCCGTCCCGGAACCGCTAGCTCCAAGTGCATATAACGTATGCTACGTTATATCCCATACAACATAGCGACCTGTCAACCATTTTCTTAAAGTTTTTTAATTTACCGTGGTGATTATAAAAGCTTCATAGATGGGTGAATGAAAAACCCGTGTCCAGGCCGGAGAGATTCTTGACGGATGGGGCGGAAGCCGGAATGTCGTCCGGGCCGGAGCATACTGTGCACGTATGTGAGGACCCGGACAGCCCCGGCGACCGCGCCAGGCGCGAAATGACCCCGGCCGGCCCCTGTTAACCCCTCGGTTTCCTTCCTATATACAGATACGTCGCGCCGCACGTCAGCTTGTGCGTCTCTATATCTGCCATGCCGGTTCCGCGCATGAGGGCGGAGAATTTGTCGGGCGGGGGGAAATTCATGATCGAGTCGGCGAGGTAATAGTAGGCGCGTGGGTTCAGGGAGAACCTTTTGGCGATGCGGGGCAGGAGGCGGTTGAGATAGGTGTGGTAGATGAGGTTCGAGAACCAGCCGGGCGTAAAGGCCATCTCTAAGACCATGATCTTTCCGCCGGGGACCACTACGCGCGCCATCTCGCTCAGCGCCCGCAGCCTGTCGGGGATGTTCCTGATGCCGAAGGCGATACCCGCGACGTCGAATGAGCCGTCGGGGAAGGGGAGGGAGAGCGCATCGCCCCGGAGCAACTGGATCCTTTTGGAAAGACCGGCCCCGGATACTTTGCGCTGTCCGACGTCGAGCATCTCCTTCATGAAGTCGAGGCCCACGACGTCGATCCGGGGATGGCGGAGCGCCGCGCCTATCGCAAGGTCCGCCGTGCCGGTGGCGACATCGAGAAAACGGTGGGTCGAGTCGAAGGACATCTTCTTCACGGTGAAGCGCCGCCAGCCCACGTCGCGCCGCAGGCTCAGGAAATGGTTGAGGAAATCGTACCGGTCGGTGACGGTGGAGAATATCTCCTTGACCATGCCGATGCGCTCTGCGTCCGTCACCTCTCTTACGGAAGGATATTTCTTCTCGATGTGCTCTTCTCCTGTCAGCTTATTTTGGAATGCCGGGTTTCGGATAAAAAGCCGCTGGCCTTATGGCGGCGCGTAACCGCTACATGAACCTCTCGAATCGGTCTTCTCTGGCCTTGCATATGGGGCATACCGCCGGCGGCCCTTCCCTCGCGCACAGGTAACCACAGACGCGGCACCGCCAGACAGGGTAGGGCAGGGGCGCTTCGGGGACGGATGGGCCTTCTTTCTTTTCCATGTCAGCCTCTCCCGCCTGCGGTCTCCTTTCCGGGACCGGGCATACCTCTTTCCGGCCGATGCATGCGTCCCTGCTTACATAGAGGGCGCAGTAGCAGGCCCCGTATTCGGCGAGGTCGGCGTCCCGATAATCGCAGGGGCAGACAATGTCGCGGTCGGAAGCGGCGTGGCCGGAGGCAAGCCTGCAAGGGCATGACTCGTAGCCGTATCTTTTGCGGTTGGCGATGAGACCTTCGACGAGTTCCCTGGCGAACGCTCCATCGGGGTTGAGAGAATATCCCGAGGCGTCCGCCTCCGAGCGGAGTTGCCGGTAATATTGGTCTGTCTCGTCCCGGCCCCCGTCTTCTTTCACGGCCCCTGCAGCGCCTCCTTGATCTTCTCCTCCTGATAACCGACGATGCAGTTATTGTTGATGACAAGAGAGGGGAAAGAGCAGTGGGGATTGAAAGATTTCAGCTCGTCAAGGACCTTCTCCTTGTCCGCGCCTTCGAGGACGTCCACGTCGACGTATTCGTAGGCGACATTCATCTCTTTAAGCAGGGCTTTCGTCTTCTTGCACCAGACGCACGTGGTCAGGGTGAAGAGCTTTATCGGCCCGTGGTCGCTTCCTTCAACATGGTTCATCTGCATACATAAACCCCCTTCGGTATTTCGGCAAAAGGACTTCAATCATGAATATAGCACAGAAACAGGCGAATTGCTTACCGCCCGTTTTTTTCTGTTTGATTTGTCGCCGTCCAGGTGATATTATCCCTCAAATGATGTCATCCCTGCGAAGATCGCCTGTCACGGCCGCCTTCGTCATCCTGTTCGTCGCATTGTGGGGCTCTGCCTCGGCGCAGACCGTGACCCTGCTGACCCCGGAAGATATCGCGAAAGGGCAGGAACAAGCCGTCTCCCATACGGTCTGCGAGTCGGGGAAGTGTTACGAGATGCCCGCGTCTTTTGCCGTCATCGAGACCAAGTACGCCACGGGGCCCCACATCGAGATCGCGGAGCCGTCGCCCAACGCGGAGTACAGGGCCCCCCGATAAGGCTTATCATAAACTTCACGCCCAGGGAAGGCACGCAGGTCGACCTGAAGACTTTCAAGCTCGAATACCTCAAGCTGATCTCGATCGACATCACCGGGAGAGTGGCCGGCTACCTGGGGCCAACAGGCGTGAAGGTCGAGAAAGCCGACATCCCTCCCGGCGACCATAAGCTGAGGATCACCCTGAAAGACACGAAGGGGGGCGTCAGCCAGCAGGTCTATTCGGTGAAAATCGCGAAGTAGCGGCAGGGAAGCGCTTCTTTATCTTACCCCTTTTACCCTGAACACGAAATCATAGGCGAGGATGTCTTCCCAGAGGTAGCCCTTCGACGTCGAGCGCGTATCGTCGGGGCCGCTGTAAGACTTGCCGGGGGTGAAGAACCACGTCATCACCGCCTCTCCCGAATGCCGCAGGACTATCCAGTGCTTGCCCTTTTGGAGCTTTGTCTCGGGCGACCCTGCCGGGAAGGTGAAGGTCAGCCACGAGTACCCCGGCCTCTTTTCGAAGGCGTCCAGAAACACGGGAAGGGAGCGGCAGCCCCGCAATGCCGGTTTACCGGCGTCGTCGGCGACAAGGTCCATATAGAGGGTGCCGTCGCCTCCGAACCTGTGCATGGCGAGGGAAACGTCGCGGACCGTCGCCGGTTCGTCCAGCATGAATGCCTGGGCGTAGACGTGCGCCGACGTCACATATTCGGCCGTTTCCGCGTCGAGGAGCCTGGACCCGGTATCGCCCGAGATACGGTACGTTGCGACGAGGCCCGGGAACTCGGTATTACCTAGGACCACCTCCCTCGGAGCGAGGGGCGCGGGCGAGGCCGGCATCACGGGTCCGGGTGGTTTCCGCGCTTCCGGCCTCGTCACAGGAGGCTCGGGCCTGGCGGCAGGCGGAGACAGGGGAGGGCCTATCGGGCCTTGCGGCACGACGCCCGGCTTGCGCACGGTGGGCGGCAGTTCGCCGGGAGCGGCGGGGACGGGCGCGGGGCCGGTTGGTTTTTCCACGACAGGCGGCAAAGCAGGTTCCGCTATGCTCTCCGCGATGACGGCGACCGCCATCAGGTTGTTGCTCATCACGTGGGATTTCGGCATGTCCTGCATGAGCACCGGCTGCACCCTGACGTCATCTTCGATAAATTGGGCGTCGATGGCGCCGGAGTATGCCGGGGCGTAGGGCGTGCCCGTCCAGTTCTCCGCGATATCGGTGGAATCGAGTCCGTGACATTCCTTGACATGCCGCGTGGAGGTGAACTGTTTCGACTGCTTCGGGTCGTACGAGAGCCAGCCGAGGTCCGGGAAATAGACCTCTACCCAGGCGTGCCCCCCTTTGCCCATGGTCTGGACCAGGCTCCTGACGCCGTCCATCGGGTACTTCAGTTGCTTGTCCAGCGTGGTCCCGCCCACGACCCTGGTGGGTATGCCGGCGGCCCGCAGGAGGGCGGCGGAAAGATGGGCCGCGTTGGTGCAGTTCCCCGAGCCGTCTTTCATGGTGGAGAGGGCGTCGTACCGGGACGGGTTGTAGACGTACCTGACGTTGTCCGCCATATAATTGATGACCGCCGTGACCGCCTGGAATTCCGTGGCCGCGTGCCCCGTCAGCTCCCGCGAGAGCGCCTGTATCTCGGGGCTTTCGCTCTGCACGAGTGGGGTGCTTTTCAGATAGGTCAGTTCGGAAGGGGTAAGGCCTTTCAGGGGGAGGACCTGCGTGCTTTTCATGGCCGACAGCACCGCCTCCACGCGCGCGTCGAAGACGATCCGCACTTCGGGGTCCGACCTCAGATCGTGCCACGTGATCTTCTTGCGGACGTTGCCCAGGCCGTCCTGCTCGTCCTCGACAAGGGCCGGCTTCGGGAGGATGTTCACCTGGAGGTTCCGGACCCCCTGCGAGAGGACCTTGTTCGAGAAGCTCGCGGGCATGGTAAGGTTCACCGTCAACTGCGAGAGCGGCCGGTCGACGGTCCAGCGCATCTGTTTGGAGACGCGCAAGGTGCTGTCCAGTCTCCCCTCCAGCACTATGGTATCGGCGGAGAGAGGGGACCCGAGGAGCATCGGGACGAGCAGGGCCCCGAAGACAAAAGCCGGGGCCCGCACCCGGGAGGGACGTCTCATTTGAGCACGAAGGCGACCTTCGCCGCCGCCAGGAAGTCCGTCTTCTGGTTGACGGAGAATATCTTCACCGCATCTTCTTCGGAAACCTGGAGGTCCGTCGGACCGGCCGTGCCCGCGGCTCTTACGACCATGGGGTTTTTGACGCCCCTGTGCTGGAGGGCGTCCCTGGCCTTATCGACGCTGTTCGTATATTCGCCGCATCCCTTCTCCACGAGGATCTTCTGCTCGACGCGGGAGGGGTCGTAGAGTACTTCCCCTTTCAACGTGAATATCCGGTTTATCAGGGCCGGCCTGAAGCTCTGTCCTGTCGCGTCGATGATCATGCCGTCATAGGGCTCGACCGGCACGGGGCTGAGGCTGACGCGCGGGGCGCTGCTTGTCAGGTCCTTCCGGGCCTGCGGGATCCCGAAGAGCCTCTTGTACATCGTTTCGCCGAAGCTCTCCGGCCCGTTCATGCCGACCTTGACGAGGACCATCGCCGATCCTTCGCGGTCGTTGTAATCCTTGTAAATTACCTGTGCCCCTTTGATGAAGCCGTTGACGGCTGTCCTCACCACGTCGTACCGTATCTGCATGTCCTGTGTCGTCGTGTCGCCCACGACAGCCACCCCACTCAGGAATTGGGCCAGGTTCCGGTACGCCACCACCTCGGCCGCGCGCTGCGCCGTCAGCCGCTTCTGGCCGGGCGTCGCGGCATTAGCGGCCGGCAGCCCCTCGCCTTCTATCACGATATATCCGTCCCTGAAAGCCTGGGTGACGCTCCTGGTGATGGAGATGCTCTCCTGATGGAGCCATTGGTTTGCCTTGGCGAACGTCTCGCCGGCGGCGTCGGAGCCGGGTTGAGCTGGGGCGTTGCCCGCAAGGACCACGAGTGCCAGAATCAGGATGCCGCAGGGAATTTTCTTCATGCCTTCCTCCTCACTTTTAGTGACCTTGCATCTTTTGCTGCAGCGACCTGAGCGCGAGGACCGCATCGGCCCCGGATACGGGCTCGTCTACCAGGAAAACGCCCCCGGCCTCGCCTTCCATCAGTCCCCTCGTGGTCGCGTTCATGGCAGCGTTATAAAAGCGCGAGGTAGGAGGTATGTCGGTGAAGGGCGACTTCTCGTGTCCCAGATAGGCGGACGCGATCTTTTCATCGCCCGCGATCCTGATGACCATGTCTTCGAGGAGGAGGGCCATCTCCCCCCTCTTCACCGCCCTGGCGCCGTTGAAGAGGTAGGCGCCGGATGCGGCGTCGTACGACGGCTCCAGCCCTCTCAGGTTCCAATTCAGGGCGCCGAGGATCTCGTCGCGGATAGGGCTTGAGGCGACGTCGGCCGGGACCGGGGACGGGTGCGGCCGGTTGCCCGCGCCCTTCGGCGAAAGCGCGGCCGGGGCAAAATCGTGGGTGAGAAGGGCGGTCAGCTCGGCCCTGGTCACCGCCCGTTTCACGGCGATCTTCCTGCCCAGGTCGGAGACGGTAATCCCGGCCATGGCCCGCACGACCCTGTCGGTCTCTTTCCATGCCCGGTCCGCGGGCCCGTTCCATTTTCCGGCCTTCTTCGCGTTCAGGACCGCCTCGAACCTGCCTTTCGCCTCCCTGAACTCACTCGCCTGCCGGTAGGCTATGCCCATGTAGTAGTCGATTGCCTCTTTGCCCTGGTAATAGAGAAGGTCCGCCTCTTTTATGTCCAGGCCGTCAGCCCGCCCGTACGCCGCCTTCGCGGTTCCGATGAAATTCTTCCCCCCCAGGGCCGTCTGAGATCGTATCACGGCTATCAGGTGGGCAAAGCGGTCCTCGTTATTCCGGGTATCGCGAAGGGCCTTCTTCAAATAACCCTCCGCCCGGCCTTCTTCGGCCGCCCTGACCGCCGGGTCCGTCGCGTCCGCGGCGATATGGGCGGCCGCAATCGCGAGGCCGTCATAAGCGGGGGAAAAGTCCGCGCTGCATGAGATTGCCCGCTCCAGTCTTTGACGCCCCGCCTCGAAATCTCCTTTCCCGACAAGCTCCATGCCCGTCACGTAGTGGAGCTTCGGGTTATCCTCCGGGGTGGTGCACGTCGCGACCTGCCTGGAAGCGCAGCCCCAGCAGACGGCGCAGAGAGTCAGCACAATGAACATCATGCCGTGTGTATACGTCTTCATATCGTCCTCCTCAAAGAACTGCCCGGACATCGTGCCTTCGGTAGGGCGCACCCGGTCCGCCTACCAGGCGACCCCTCTCGCCCGCAGTGTACTGCCCGCGTTTTGGTGGCCCTGTCTGGCCGCCGTTATCAGGTCGGCTATGGCGAGCCGCCTGTAGCCGAGCTTATCGTAGGTATACCCCCTGTTGTAGTAGGCCAAAGCCAGGCCGGGCTGGAGGCTGATGGCCATGTTGAAATCCGTGAGGGCCTGACGATAGACGCCAAGCCTGTGGTAGACGTTACCCCTGTTGTTATAGGCCATTGCAAAGCCTGGGTCCAGCGCGATGGCCCTGTTGAAATCCGCGACCGCCTGGCGGTAGACGCCAAGCCGGTTGTGCGCGTTTCCCCGGTTGTAGTGGGTTATCGCAAGACCGGGATTAAGGACGATTGCCTGATCGAAATCCGCGACGGCCTGTCTGTAGTCCCCGAGCCTGGCGTAGCACTTCC
>PLSJ01000380.1 GCA_003165115.1 Syntrophaceae bacterium
CGCCGAGCACCGACTGTTCCGCCTCCAGGTTCTGCGGAGGCACACGGCCTCTTCTTTCTACAGGGATTTTCGAGACCTTTGTTGCCATTTACTCCGCTTCTATTTCAAGCCGCACCTGGGCAACGATTCCCTTTTCGAGGCGTGCTTCGACACTATAGGTGCCGGTCATCTTGAGAGGCTCGGCGAGCCGCAGCGCCCTTCGGTCCAAATCGAGGTCGAGCGCGGCTTTTACGGCCTCTGCCACGTCCTTTGCCGTTACGGAGCCAAAAAGCTTTCCGTCGACCCCCGTCTTCTTCTTGATGACGACAGGCGGCGCCTCATCGAGCCGGCGTTTCGTCAGCTCCGCGGTCTCGACGTTCTTCTCCCTCTTCACCACGATGACCTTGGCCTGCTCCTGCACCTTCTTGAGATTGCCCCGCGTCGCCGGAATGGCGAAGCCCCTCGGCACGAGGAAGTTTCTTCCGAACCCGTCCCTCACGTCATGCGCTTCGCCCCTCTTGCCGACTCCGTCCACGTCGTCGAGCAGTATGATTTTCATCATAGCTTCTTCCTCCTACCTGCTGGCCGTGGTGAAGGGCAAAAGGGCGATATGCCGGGCCTTCTTGATCTCTTCCCGCAGCTTTCTCTGGTGGTTGGCGCACGTCCCGGTCATCCTCCGGGGCATGATCTTACCCCGTTCCGTCACAAAATGCTTGAGGAGCTTGGGGTCTTTATAATCTATCCTGATGGTCGCATCCTGGCAGAACCGGCAGACCCTCTTCCTCATATAGACGCGCTTTTTTCCTGAATCCTGCATTCTCGGCATTTACTCCTCCATCCATAAGATTTTGCTGGTCTTCACTCTCCACGTGCCGCGGGAATTAAGGGTGGTCCCGGTCGGCCCTCTTTGCGCTTATCGCATCGGCCGAAGGCCCTGAAAACACCTCACCAAAACGTGCGGGAAGCTCTTGCATTGCTCCGCCCCTTTTGGGTATGTGCCTTTTCCTGGAGACCGTCCTTACCTTCCCCGAGAGGAAGCCCCTCGTCCGCTATGCCTCACCCTCCAGATCATCGAAAACAACCTGGTCCGGCGGCTTTTCCAGCCCCTTGTCTTTCTCGTCCACCACGACGAAAAGATGCCTGAGAATGAGGTCCATCGTCCGATAAAATTTGTCCAGCGTTACCACGGTCGATTCTTCCATGTTCAGGAGCATGAAGAAGTAGTGGCCCCTGTCTTTCTTCTTGATCGGGTAGGCCAGCCTTCGCACGCCCCAGTCATCCGTCTTGAGCAGCTCTGCGCCGAGCTTCTCCATGTTTGCCTGAATCCTTCTGAACAGGTCTTCCTCGTCCTCTTTCGTACAGTCGGGAGCCACTATTAAAATGTTTTCGTACCTTCTCACGCCTGTTCTCCTTTCACGTAATCTACCACTGCGCTCTTCGCGACCTTTACCCTTACCTTTTCGGCTATCTCGATGGTAATTGCCTCGTCCGTAATACCCGTTATTTTACCATACAACCCCCCCGAAGTGATAACTGTATCTCCCTTCTTCAGGTTTTCCATGAACGTCTTGTGCTGTTTGGCCCTTTTCTGCTGCGGTCTGATAAGAAGAAAATAAAAGACCGCGAACAAGAGGATGAGCGGAAGAAACGTGTAAAGACCGCCCGCCTGGCCACCGCCTCCTGCCGGACTACCCATCGCATATGCGAGATCCATCTTGTGCCTCACCTCCTTCCTGTTCCGACTTGAAATCCCCGTAAAACTCCTCGAACCTCCCCTCGCCGATCGCGGCCCTCATGCGCGCCAGCAGCGCGGCGTAAAAGAAGAGGTTGTGTACCGTATTGAGATAGTAGCTTGTCAGCTCGCGCGCGACAAAAAGGTGCCTGAGATAGGCCCTCGAGAAGTGCGTGCACGTGTAGCATCCGCACGATATGTCGATGGGCGACGAGTCCCGGCTATACTTCGCGTGCTTGATATTGATCCTCCCCGTTTTTGTGAAGAGGTTCCCGTTCCTGGCATGACGCGTGGGGATGACGCAATCGAACATGTCGATGCCTTTTCTTACCCCCTCCACGATGTCTTCGGGAAAACCGAGGCCCATGAGATACCTCGGCTTCTGCGCGGGCAAATCGCCCATCACCGTGTCCACCATCTTCCACATGACGCTCTTCGGCTCGCCCACGCTGAAGCCGCCGAGCGCATAGCCGTCGAAGTCGAGCCCGACAAGGGCTTCCGTCGAGCGGTGCCTCAAATCGGCGTACATACCGCCCTGGACGATGCCGAAGAGAAGGGATGAGCCATCCTTTACTTCCTTGGACCTCCGCGCCCAGTTCGTCGTACGCTCGACGGAAGCCGCGGTGTATTCATGGGAGGACGGATAGGCGACGCATTCATCGAGGCACATGCAGACGTCCGCGCCGATGTGCTCCTGCACTTCCACTATCCTCTCCGGGCTCAGGAAATGCTTCGAGCCGTCGATGTGCGACTGAAAGGTCACACCCTCCTCCCCTATCTTACGCAAAACCCCGAGGCTGAAGATCTGGTAGCCGCCGCTGTCCGTCAATACGGCCCCGTCCCACCCGGCGAACCTCTGGATGCCACCCATGTCCTTCACGAGGGTACTTCCGGGTCTTAAATAGAGGTGGTAGGCGTTGGCAAGCACCATCCGCACGCCCATCTCCTTAAGGTCCCTCTGAAGGATGCCCTTCACCGTCCCTTGCGTGCCCACGGGCATGAACACGGGCGTCTCCACGGGACCGTGCCCCGTGTGAAGAACGGCGAGCCGCGCCTGGCCATCAGTCTTTACGACAGTGAGAGCGCTCATGAAATAAACATCGCATCCCCGTAGCTGTAGAACCGGTATCCCAGCCCGATGGCCTCCCGGTAGGCCGACTCTATCCTCTCTTTCCCCGCGAACGCGCAGACGAGCAGAAGAGGCGTCGACCTGGGGAGGTGGAAATTGGTGATGAGGGCATCGACCACCCGGAACCTGTAGCCGGGATGGATGAAAAGGCCCGTGGAACCGGCAAGCGCCGCCCCGTTCCCGCCCGCCCCGACCGTCTCCAGGGTCCTCACCGCGCTCGTGCCCACGGCAATGACCCTGCCGCCCTCTTCCTTTGTCTTGCTCACCCTGTCATAAGCCTCCGGGGAGAGATGGTAGCGCTCCTTGTGCATCTCGTGTCCTTCCACGTGCTCGCTCTTGATGAGAAAAAAGGTCCCGATGCCGACGTGGAGCGTAATCCTGACGATCCCGACACCCATCGCCCCGATGCGGCGGAGCAGGTCTTCGTCGAAATGGAGACCCGCGGTCGGGGCCGCGATGGATCCTTCCTCCCGTGCGTAAACGGTCTGATATCGCTCCTCGTCGTCGCCGGACTCCGCGCCGGCCTTCGCCCGCTTGATATAGTGCGGAAGGGGCATCCTGCCGTGGCGGGCCAAAAAGTCCGCGCCATCGACCTCTTCCGGAAACTCGACCGTCCAGTGAAGGGGCGCCGCACGGAGCGTGAGGGGCGTCCCGTCCACGGATATGCGCGCCTCCCGTGTCCCTTTCCTGAAACCGGTCGCGAGGCAGGACCATCGCCTGCCGTCGAGCTTTTCCGTCAGCAGGATATCGACGCGTCCTCCCGTCTCCTTCACCCCCGCGAGCCGCGCGCGGATCACTTTCGTATCGTTCACGACGATCAGGTCGTTTTCCCGCAAATAAGCGGTGATCTCCCTGAAGCGGCTATGATCGACGCGTCCGGACAACCGGTCGAGAACAAGGAGACGGGATGAAGGCCGCTCCGCCTCCGGATGTTGCGCGATCAGCCCATCCGGCAATGAATAGTCAAACTCATCGGTCCTCATACCGATAAAAAACGAGCTAACTTTATAACAGATTGCACATACATAAGCAATTCAACCCCTCCGGAATAACCCGCGAAAAACACGCGCGGTGCTGCCTGGACCCGAACAGCGGCACACGGGAAAAGCCGACAAGGGGCGAGCTTACCGGAAGACCGCACCGCGGGGTGATGCCTTTGGGTCAACCCTCCAAAGTGTTGACTTGCCACGTCGAATCCAGTATTATTTTTCTATAGGCGGGCATAACTCAGCTGGTAGAGTGCAAGCTTCCCAAGCTTGATGTCGCGGGTTCGAGCCCCGTTGCCCGCTCCACTTCGTCTCCGGTCCTTTCTCCACGCTCAAGCTGTTTCACCCGCAGCTCAAGGAGTGCACACTTCTGCGTCAGCTCCTTGTTCATCTCCTTTATTTTAGATATGGCAATCGAATAGTGCATGAGGACCGCGATGACGAAAGAAAAGACGATCGTCAGCACGGCCGTAATATAATAGAGTCCGGTTACCTCGCTTAAGACGTTTATCAAGCCGGGCCAAAGGCTGAGGACGGCGACGGCCGAGGACGTGAAAAGCCAGAGAATGGCATATTCCTCTCTCAGGTGCCTCTTTCGAATGAATTCGAAGGTCGCCAGAAAAAAGATTATGCCGATTATGCCGATGAAGAGGCGGATATGCAGCATCTGCATGCTGTCTCCTTAGACCTTCCTGAACAAATCGATCAGCATTGCGAGGAGCACTTTCGTCATGTAATACGCCGCGCGTATCGGCGTTATGGATGATATCCCGTGCTCCCTGTAATTCATCTCGACGGCGACTTCGGCCACTTTGAAGCCCTTTTTGTAGGCAAGGAGCAGCGATTCCGGCTCCGGGTAATCCTGGGGATAACAGGTCGCGAAAAATTCCATGGCCGGCCTCGAAAGCGCGCGGAACCCACTCGTGGTATCCTTGAAGCTCACTCCCATGGTGATTTTCAGGAAGACGGATATGACCCTGATTCCCAGCGACCTCATGAAGGGCACCCTGTAGGCGCTGCCGAGGAAGCGTGAGCCGACCACCATATCGAGCCCGTTATCGAACAAAGGCTCGACCAGCTTCGGGATCTCGTGAGGCGGGTGCTGCCCGTCTCCGTCTACCTGCACACAGGCGTCGAACCCGGAGGCCAGCGCATATTTCAGACCCGTCTGGACGGCGCCTCCGATCCCCAAATTGACCGGCAGCTCAAGCACGGTTGCCCCTTCGGCTTCCGCATTTCCGGTGGTGTTGTCCCGCGAGCGATCGTTGATGACAATCACCGCGTACCCGTCACCGAGCCCCTTCACCTCTCTGATGACGCCTCCGATTGTCTGTTCCTCATTGTAAGCCGGTATGATTACCGCGATGCGTCTGTTCATTACTGCATAACTGGGGGACTAGGATTCGAACCTAGATAGCAAGATCCAGAGTCTTGAGTCCTGCCGTTAGACGATCCCCCATTTGTTCCCACACCCTTATGCCTGCTTATAACCTTTCTCCTGCTTCTTCCGATCGGCCTTCTCCGCCTTCTTTTCCTTGGCTGCCTTGGCGACCTTGGCCGCTTTGGCCTTGGCTTCCTTCTTCTGCTCTTTCTCCTGCTCCGGCCGGTCCTTCTTCTGGGTCAGCTCGATCAGCGCCATAGGCGCCGCATCGCCCTTTCTCGGCCCGAGCTTGAGCACCCTCGTATAACCGCCGTTGATCTCCGTGTATCTCGCGCCGATGTCGGAAAACAGCTTCTTTACCGCTTCTTTATCTCTGAGGTACGCGAAGGCAAGGCGCACCGCATGGGCGCTGTTGCTCTTCGCGAGGCTGATGAGCCTCTCCGCCACGCGCCGCAACTCCAACGCCTTGGGGTTGGTCGTCTTGATGCTCTCATGATAAAAAAGGGAGGTGGCCAGATTACGAAAAAGGGCCTTCCTGTGGCTGGACGTTCTGTTTAGTTTCCTGCCTGCTTTCAAATGCCTCATGATACACCCTCTATGCTTGATCTTTCCTTCTTTGCGCCATCCTGTCGAGATCCTCCCTGGGCGGGAAATTCTCCAGCTTAATGCCGAGCTTGAGGCCCATGCATGCAAGTATCTCTTTTATCTCGTTGAGCGACTTTCTTCCGAAATTCTTGGTCATCAGTATCTCTTGCTCGGTCTTCTGGACAAGCTCACCGATATACTTGATGTCTGCATTCTTCAGGCAATTGGCGCTCCTGACCGAGAGCTCCAGCTCATCGACGTTCCGGTAAAGGTTATCGTTAAACTCCTGCCTTTCGCCTTCTTTCAATTCGCCAGCTTCCAGGTCCGCGGGCTCTTCGAAGTTTATAAAAATCCGCATCTGCTCCCTGATGATCTTCGCCGCATAGGAAAGCGCGTCGAGGGCACTGATGCTGCCGTCCGTCAGTATTTCCATGGTCAGCTTATCATAGTCGGTCCGAAAACCGACCCGCGCCGGGCTCACGTTGTAGCTTACCCTTTTCACCGGAGAAAATATGGCGTCTATAGGCGTTGTCCCTATAGGCTCTTCCTCTTCCCGGTTTCTTTCGGCGGGCACGTAGCCTCTGCCCACCCGTGCCTTCATCTCCATATAGAGTCTCGCCTCATCGCTCAGGGTCGCGATGTGGTGCTCGGGATTGATGATCTCCACGCCCCCGTCCTGGGTAATGTCTCCCGCTTTTACCACGCCTTCACCGCGCGCATCTATCTTCAGAATTCTCGGCCGGTCGTCCTCGATCCTGAGCACCACTTTCTTCAGATTGAGAATGATCTCGGTCACATCTTCCTTGACGCCCCTGACCGTCGAGAACTCGTGGTCTACACCGTCGATCTTGACCGAAGTGATGGCCCCTCCCATGATCGAGGAAAGGAGCACTCTCCTGAGTGAATTGCCCACCGTGATGCCGTAACCGCGCTCGAACGGCTCCGCCGAAAACCGGACGTAATATACGGA
>PLSJ01000032.1:0-3854 GCA_003165115.1 Syntrophaceae bacterium
GCCGTTACTGAGACAGTACACTAGATAACGCATTTGCGGCGCAAGTGATCCGTTTCATCGAGGACATTGCTGTCTGCCCCAGGCTGCGTGGGAACGCAACGATTACCTGTGCGGATGCAAGGCACTTCCCTGATCATTTCGGGAGTGTGAGTTTATACGATGGCGTTCTGACATCGCCACCCTACCTGAATTCCTTTGATTATACCGACATCTACCGCCCTGAGCTTCTCCTACTCAAGAAGGCCCGCAACGCGAGCGAGCTGCGCCAGCTTCGCTTTACGACGGTGCGTTCTCATGTGCAGTTCGCTTGGAAACCCTCCGCTCCCCTTAATATCCCCTTGCTGCAGCAAAAAATCCGCGAAATAGACGGTGTGGGGCTCTGGTGCGGGCGAATCCCTGAAATGATCAATGCCTACTTCGTGGATCTCGACTGTGTGATCGGACAATGTGTAAAACGTCTGAAAGCCGGCGCAACAGTGGCCTTTGTCGTTGCGGAGTCGGCTTACTCCGGCGTGGTGATACCAGTTGACCTAATCTTGGCCGAAATCCTTGAGCGGCGCGGATTCAATATTAAGAAAATTACTCTCTTCCGCAAAACATTGGGAAATGGCAACCACCAACAGCGCTCCAGTGAGCGGCTGAAGGAGGTAATGGTTATCGCTGAGCATCGGGCGTGATCTTGGTCTTCGCATGTGCGCAAAACCAGGAATCTGGTTCAGGACAGTTGTCGAATTGCACAATCTGTGAAATGGAGGCGGCCATTAAACTATAAAATCTGTGGCAAATGAATCAAAAATAGCAACACTTTATCTTGCGGAAACTTCGCCGTTGCCAAGAGCTAACACCCAAAGCAATGGGAGAGATTCGCGGCAAAGACCTTTCTCCTGCACTAAGGGACCGCAACGGCATATTTGGCATTTTTTCAGCGCCGCCAACAAGTGCGGTGTTTGCAAATCTTGCTACGGACTATGAAAGACTCAATGGCCGCAGTTCCTCCGGTGAATACGCCAGACCATGGGCTTTGAACGCCCTTTCAAGCCTCTTCTCGTATTCTCTCCTGCTCTCCTCGGAAGAGACGATCTTCCTCTCAGCCTTGAGCCCGAAGAGCACGATCTGCCGGAGTAGATTCTTCTTGGCTTCCGCGTCCGGCTCGTGTTGCAGATAGCGCTCGACGTCGCGCATGATCGTCGGCATCGGAAGCTTGGGAAAATACCGAACCGTCCCGTCGGGAAGCACGACCTTGAGCCGGGGGCACGGTACCGAATACTTGTAGTCGAAAAAGGCCGCGAGATCGTCGCGGTGAACAGTCCTCTGCCGAAGACTGTCGAGGAGTCTTTCATCCGGGGAAATGGTGTTGGCCGTCACATCCGGGCCCTTCTCCCGGATCGCAGCTGATAGGTCCTCGAGGTAGCCGATAAAGGAGTCAGGATCCCTGTGCAATGCGAGATAAATGTTATCGTCGACGTCCTGCAGGGCGAGGGCGTATATTGCCGTCCTGCCGCCGATGACTTTTTTGAACCTTCTTGTCCCTGAGAGACGGGATGAAGAGAGGAATAAGGTTCCTGTTATGGCGCCGTATTCCATGACGACCCGGACAGGCTCAATGTCGGCTTGGAAAGCCTTGCCTTTCAGAAAAAGCACTATAATCCCGGAAGGATCGTAGGGCTTGAAGGGGTTGGGCGCCTTGTTGAGCACGTAGTCTGGATTGATGTCGAGGAGAGGCGCGAGCTTCAACAGTGTCTCCACGGAAAGGGCCGATTCCTCGCCGGCCTCGAAATGCGCTATCGCCGACCGGTCGATGCCGAGCGCCCGCGCCACATCCTCCTGTGTCAGCGCCTTGGCCTCCCTGAGGGGCCGTATGATATTCTCGATCATCGCGAATCCTGAACCATAACGTGACTGATTAACTCACGTAATGTTATATTAAACTCACGATTTGCTTGACATTAGTTTCGTGAGTTGTTATCATTATACCGTGAGCTACGATGCCAGTCAACATGGAAATTGTTGATGGCGTGGATCAACTGTCGCCTTCTGATGCGAGCGGCGGTAGCGCGCCCCGCGGAAGACGCGCAAAGCCGAAGCATAAGAGAAATTGGTTTTTTGAAGCGGTCGAGCACTTTGCACTCGATAGGCATTGACGCTCTTCATTCATATCCTTCTCCAAGGATACGAGAGCATGAAAGACGATGAGGGACCGGCTTGGGGCCCCAGGGATGTGCCGCATTGAGGATGAAACGGTTTTCAAAGAAGACCAAGAAGGACCAGCGACCGGCGTTTGTTCGGGAGACCCCCTCTCCGCATTTTCTCGGGGGGTAACATATATACATTATATATCGGGAGGATTTCTGTGGAGGACCTGAAGGAATATGCCGATGTCGCAGCGAAGGAAATAAGCGAATTGCCCATCCAGGGACAGAAGCGTTTCATGACGGCCCTCGCGCTTCGCCTGGGCAACGATGACGATCTCATCGCGGAGATGATCGAGGCCATGGTCGCCAAGACCAAGAGGTACGAGAAGATCACGAGGTGGATGACGAAGCGCTTCGAGAAGGACATGACCCTTACCCCGAAGCGCGTGGCGGCGGAATGCGTTTACTACCTCAAGGTCAATTCGAAGATGATGCCTTTCCTGATAAAGACGGGCCGGAAGGTCAAAGACAAGCTGCGCCACCGGCGATCCTACGCGGTGCATAAGAAGGACTCTTCCAAATGATCCTCGACTGGATAATCCGTCACCTCGATGAGCGCACCGAGGCGGAAAGGGCGAGAGCCGCCAAGAAAGATGAAGCTCCTCCGGTTGTTCCCTCCCTCGCTGATCCCCCGCCTCGCCCCCGATCCCAGCCTCCGAAACCAATCCGGCCGCCTCTGCCCGAGAAGCCGGGAGGCCTCTCGATGAAAGCGGAGCGCTTCCTCGCTGACGTCATCGAACCTCATCAGGACGGCTTTCATTCTCTTAGCCTGCTGGAGATCGTCTATGATCTCGTGATGATACTCGATGAGCACGGCTTTTGCCCCTCGGTGGTCCAGACGCTGAAGCGCCACGACGCGGACGCCGCCCTCGATGGGAAGTTCCTCTCGCTGGTGTCCCTCGATGAGCACTCCTACCGGGTGGCCCGCATGACGGCGGACCTATACCGCGAAGACAGGAGGGGGCGGGACTGCGAACTCCTGACGCCCGGCCTTGTGATCGCGGGCCTCGCTCACGACCTGGGGAAGATTCCGGCCTTCAGGGAAAGACACGTGGAGCGGTACGTCATGGCGGATCATCCCATTATCAGCGCTGCGGTGATAGAAGAGATCTTCGTCTCGAACAAGAGGGAGATACTCCTCGGCCTGAAGGAAGCAATCTTGAACCACCACAGGGGCGAGAATCAGGAGAACTACCTGCTGGACTATCTCAGAAAGGCGGACGCCCTGGCAAGGGAAGAAGAAGTAAGGATACATTCGGAGCGCGCCTGGCAATCGTGGGAGAAGTGGTTCATTCCGGAGGAGTACCTTGCCATCCTGGAGCCGGAGATCAACATCATGAGGGGCAGGGCCTGCCAGATCTTTTCCTTCAAGAGCGTCGTCTACGCGACGCCCGACTTTCTCTACAATAAAGCCGTAGCCTACGCCAGATCGAAGAAGGTCGTCGACCCGGCCTTCGTCAGCTCCCAGAACAAGCCCCTCGCTTTGAAAAGGATAGTGGGGACTATCCGCGACCACGGGATGCTCTCGGGCAATCTTCCCTCCGACTATTACGGCATGCTCCATCAGATAACGACGAAGAGATTCTTCTTCAAGCTGTTTCTCACGCCTCTCAGGATCGAGGCCTTCGGCGTCCTTCCCTCGACGTTTGAAGACAGGAAGAT
>PLSJ01000032.1:3895-4629 GCA_003165115.1 Syntrophaceae bacterium
CTAAGCTCAAAAGGAGAAAAGCATGAAAAAAGGTGTATACCCCAAGGAACTGGTTGAGGTCATCCGTGAGACCTACCCGGGCTATTGGCCCCTCACACGGGAACAGATCTGCTATTTCCTCTTCCGGAAAGTCGAGACCGGACATTCGGCCCCAACGAGCTTTCAGGAGATGATGGGCCGATCTTTTCCTTACGACGCGTATCTCCGGAAGTTTCTGGATCGAGGCCTTGATGACCCGCCATTCCCGAAGGAGATTCCGAAATCGGAATGTCTCAGCGAATCCTACCGGACAAGCGAGAGCCACCTTGAGCTGTGGGTGGACGACGCCGCTCTGACGGAGTTCCTGATCTTCCAGTGCAGAAAGTTTACTGGAATACCCGTTTACGACGCGGGCAGGCTCCAGAACATCTTTGCCGCCCGGGAGGTGAAAGACCGCTTCGCACGCCTGCGGAAGGCCGCCGATAGGTTCCCGGTCGTGCTCTTCCTCGCTGACCTCGATGCCGCGGGCCATCAGAGATATGAGGCGCTCACCGATCTCTACGGCGACTGTGCGCACTTTGATCGGGTNNCGACAAAGAGCTGACGGAAGACGGATTCTTCGCCACGGAATTGAGTCTTCCGGGCTGCTACTCACCGAGCGCCCTCGAACCGCCCACCCTCGTCGAAATGGTCTGCCATGCAGTGAACCTGCATCGGATGTGGGCATTCCATCGCGGATTTGAAGCCGAGTTGAA
>PLSJ01000437.1 GCA_003165115.1 Syntrophaceae bacterium
CCAAAGCCCGGTCCTGACCCCCCTCCGACCGTCCCGCTTCCTGCCCCACGGCCCGCGGATGCGCCCATTCCATCGCCCACTCCACTGCTTCCCCTTCCGTCCACATCGCCGGGACCGCCCACAAGCGGGGAGGGCGTAAGGGATTGGCCCGACGGGTGCGTGGTGTCCGGCGCGGCATTCGTCTCCACCGGTGCGGTTGTTTTCTGCTTCACGCTTTCACTTACAGGAACCGGCGTGGGAGGAGGCAAGGGCAAAGAACGGGGGGAAGACGCCTGAACCTTCTTCTTCTCGGTCAGACGGTGACTTGCTCCTTTAGATTCCCTGAGAGAAGCCGCGCCGCCTGACTTGCCGGCCCTCCCGGACGCGCCGGTGCCCGGCTCTTCGCCGGTAAGGAAAACGGTCACCATTTCCTGATGCCTCAGCGGTCTTCCAGTAAAACAGGAGATCATGGCGAGGATAATCACCCCGTGAAAAAACAGTGAAAGAAGCAGTGCCCGCGTCATGGGTGTCCGTGCGATTCTCACGGAGTCACCGTTTTTTCGACCCGATCTGGTAACCAAATTCTCTCGGGCCTGTTTTGCCCACATCCAGGTCGAAACCATGAAGCACGTTATCTCATGCAGCCTCAAAGTCTTCACGCACCTATCAGTCATTGCCCACCTGAGCCTTCTTGGCATCCCGCACTATCCCGGTCAGGTTATCCGATCTCAAATCCGCCAGTTGAAAGTATCGCGCGCCGAGCCCGCGAGCGAGCCGTGGGGCGAGGTCCATTCTTATAAGGTTTTTCTTGTCTTCCGAATCGACGACGACATAGTCGGTCCTCTTCAAACCCGAGAGGAGGGCAGTGATTTTCGCTATCTCCCGGTCGATAGGCTCCCGGGTGAGGCCCTGGTTCGCTCTGCCGTCGGTGACGAGCACCACGAGGTAGCGCGTCCTGGGCCTCTGCAGCTCCGTCCGCTTTACCAGTTTGTAAGCCTCCAGCAAGCCTGCCGACAGAGGTGTCCTGCCTCCCACCGGTATCTCCCGGAGCCGCCTCCCGGCACGCTCGAAGCTCGACGTGGGCGGCACCACCACCTCCGCCCCGTCCCGCCGGAAGACGATGAAGGCGACCTTGTCCCGCTTCTGGTAGCAGTCGAGGAGGAGCGATTGAACCGCGCCTTTCGTCTCCACCATCCTTTTCTGGGCACCCATGGAGCCTGACCCGTCCACGACGAAGACGACTAGGTGGCCCACCTACTTTTCCCTTTCCTTGAATCTGAGGTCCTCGGGCCTGATCACTAAGAATTCCTTTCGACCGCGCGCGTTTTGAAAAGGGGCTGCCGCACGGAGCGTCGCATCGACAGCCACGTCGCGATTGTTGAGAAAGCTGCTCTTCACGTACCTGCCGCTCTTTCCGTACGACGCCGTCTTCGTCCTCCTGCCGCTCTCGGTGCGCTTCAACCTGTCCTTTCCGAAGGCTATTTTCTTTACCCCAAAGGGTTCGCCGGTCTCGAAGACCTCTTCTTTGGAGCGCGCCTCGACCTGTTTCTCGTGTGTGGAGGGGTCGTCATCCGTGGCTTCGCCTTCTCCGTGGTCCTGCTCCTCATTTGCCCCGTCTCGCGTCTCTGCCCCCCGGTCCCCGTCCGGAGGCTCACTCCGGTCGTGGTTCTCCTGATGGTCCGGCTTTTCCGTCTCCTCTTCGGCTTCTTCCACCGGTCTCACCCTGTGGCTGAGCACAAAGGGAAGCACCTCATCCACGTGCTTTTCCGCGACGGCCGTTTCCCTGCAGTATGCCGCGTACGCGCGGCTGGCATGGAGGCGGAATATCTCTCCCCTATGCCCCTCCGCGCCCGCCTCCATGCAGCGGCTGACGATGTACTCTTCGATCTCGCGGGAAACAAGAACGGCATGAACACGTATTTGGGCCTCGGCGATGCGCGTGCGCAGTTCGTCGAGACCGGCCTTGTTCCCGGCAGGCTCCTGGGCATGTCCTGCCGCGGCTTTTATCACGTCCATTCTCGCCGCGCCTTCGCCAAGGGCGGTCCAGGATACGCACATGCCGAAGCGGTCGAGGAAATGGGGTGAAAAGAAACCCTCTTCGGGGTTCATGGTGGCCAGCATGATGAAGCGAGCCGCGTGTCGTGCCGAAAGTCCCTCCCTCTCCAGGACGTGGGCGCCCCTATCGCATGTCTCGGCAATGAGCGCCACGACAGCGGATGGAAGGAGGTTGATATCATCGACAAAAACCGTTCCGCCGTCGGCCCTGCTTAAGATTCCCGGCTGAAAGACCCTCTGACCCTGTCCGAGAGCAGCCTCGATATCGATTGATCCGAGGAGAGCGTCCTCGGTCACATTCAGTGGGGCCTCGATAAAGGGGACGCCTTCGGGGAGAAGGTCCCTGAAAAGCCTTGCCAGCGTCGACTTCCCTGTTCCTTTCTCACCCCAGAAGAGCACGCCGCCGCAGCGGCCGTCTATGGTGTTGAGGATAAGGGCCAGCTTCGCGTCGTCGTGGCCGACAAACCCGCAAAAGTTCATACGATCCGCAGTCCTGAGAGCGCTTGCTCGATCTTTCCCCTCTCCGCGCCTATCTCTTCGAAGGGAAGGCGCCTCGCGCGATGGACCAGCGAGAGCATGGCCGCCTCCCGGATATCCTCAGCCCCGATCGTGTCCTTGCCTTTAAAGGCGGCCAGGGCGCGGGCCGCCTTCAGAATGACGATGTCCGCCCGGTGACCGTCGAGGCTCAGTTGGGTAGTCATCGACACTATCTCCTCAAGCACGGAGTCGGCCACCTGCACCCCGTCACGCCGCTTGCGTGCCTCGATGATGTTCCGGGCGAGCTTCTCCTGTTCCTTCTGCCAGCGCCCCAGAAACTCCTCGGGGTCGAGGTCGAAGGCGGTCCTGCGGCGCAAAATCTCTACCCTCGACGCCTTATCGCGCACCGATAACACCCTCACGCAGAGGCCGAACCGGTCGAGAAGCTGTGGCCGCAATTCCCCCTCCTCGGGGTTCATGGTGCCCACCAGAATGAAACGGGCGGGGTGGGTGAATGATATGCCCTCCCGCTCTACTGTATTCACTCCCATGGCTGCCGAATCGAGGAGGAGGTCGACGATGTGGTCCTCTAAGAGGTTGACCTCGTCCACGTAGAGGAAGTTCCGGTTGGCCGTGGCGAGAAGTCCCGGCTCGAACCGCTTCTCTCCTTTCTTGAGGGCGTGCTCTATATCGAGGGTACCCACCAGGCGGTCCTCCGTGACGCCAAGTGGTAGCTCGACGACCTTCATCTTCTGCCTGTGCCCCTCGATGGCCTCTCCTGCCTCGACCCGCTCCCTGCACGAGCTGCAAAGAAAACCGCCGGGCTCGCAGTTGAAGGAGCAGCCCTTCACTGCCTCTATCTCGGGCAACAATTCGGCCAGTGCGCGCACCGCGGTGCTCTTGGCCGTGCCCTTCTCCCCCATGATGAGGAGCCCCCCGATGGCGGGGTCGATCACGTTGAGCACGAGCGCCGTCTTCATCTCGTCCTGGCCTACAATTGCGGTAAATGGGTATATCATGCAATTATCGGGGTTTGCGTC
>PLSJ01000292.1 GCA_003165115.1 Syntrophaceae bacterium
ATAGAGGCCAAGGCGCTCCGGAAGCTGAGGCACCCCGCGAGGTCGGGGGGCTTGAGGTGCTTCGCGGACGTGTGACGTCCGGCTGCGCCCTCTAGGAGAGCACGTCGTCGAGCGGACGGTAGGGGAGACCGAAGCTTTCCGCCACCGCTTTGTAGGTGACGTTCCCGTTTACGAGGTTCACGCCCCTGGCGAGGGCCTTGTCCTGCTTCACGGCGTCCTGCCAGCCCTTTTGGGCTATCGCGAGCACGTAGGGCAGGGTATTGAGCGTGAGCGCCCTGGTCGCGGTCCGCGGGACGGCGCCGGGCATGTTCGCCACCGTATAGTGGACGACCCCTTCCTCGATGTAGATAGGGTCGTCGTGTGTCGTGGGCCTCGACGTCTCCGCGCAGCCGCCCTGGNNCCCTGGTCGATGGCCACGTCGACGAATACCGCCCCGGTCTTCATGGTCTTGAGCATCGGTCTCGTGACAAGGCGGGGGGCCTTCGCGCCGGGCACCAGGACCGCCCCTATCAGGAGGTCGGCAAAGGCCAGGGCCAGCCTGATGTTGTAATTGTCCGCGATCATCGTGACGACGCGCCCCTGGAACCTGTCGTCGATGACACGGAGCTGCTGCGGCGTTATGTCGAGGACCGTGACGGACGCGCCCATGCCGAGGGCGATGCGGGCCGCCTGGGACCCCACCGTCCCCGCGCCGAAGATGACGACGCTTGCGGGAGGGACTCCGGGCACGCCGCCGAGCAGCACGCCGCGGCCGCCGAAGGTTTCTTCGAGGTATTTCGCGCCCTCCATCGGCGCCATCCGGCCGGCGATCTCGCTCATCGGCCGCAAGAGGGGCAGGAAGCCTTCGCCGGTCTCCACCGTTTCATAGGCCAGGGCGGTCACTTTTTTCTTAAGTAAAGTCAAGGTGAGGCTTTCGGCCGCGGCAAGGTGGAGATAGGTAAAGAGCACCTGGCCTTCTCTCAGCATGTCGCATTCGACGGCAAGCGGCTCCTTCACCTTCAGGACCATGTCGGACCGGCCGTAGATGCCGGGCGCCTCCGGTACGATCTCGGCCCCCACCCCCACGTATTCCGCGTCGTCGAAGCCGCTCCCGAGCCCCGCGCCCGTCTCGACGAGCACGCGGTGCCCGCGTGCGGCAAGCGCCTCCGCCCCGCCGGGCACGAGGGCGACCCGCTTCTCCTCCACCTTGATCTCCCTGGGCACACCGATCACCATCGATCTCGCCTCCTTATTCGTCGCTCCCGCTTCCGCCTCTCTTCCTATTATAAAGGCGCAAGCCCCTCTTGTCAGCGAAACTCACCGCGCCGTCGGTGCTTATGCCGAACAAAGGGGATTACGTATTTGCCGCGGGGGATAGAGGATATATAATTGTATCAGGTAAGCCGGAAAAACGATCAAAAGGCGGGGCGGTCCGAAGGCCCGGTTGCGGGACAACATCAGGGAGGCGCACTATGTCCGAGGAGATGCAGAAACTTTTTGACGAAAGGCTGGGTCGCTATCAGGCCGCCATCGCGCTGGAACCCACCGACCGCATCCCTGTCGCACCGGGGAGCAATTATTTTGCCGAGACCTATGGGGGGAACACCAATCAGGAAACGATCTACGACCCGGACAAATGGCTGCAAGGCGAGCTTGCCTTTGCCGGGGCGTTTCCCGAATTCGACGTGTTGAGGGATAATCGCATCTACGGTCCCCTTTTCGACGCGGTCGACCTGAAGACGTACAAACTCCCCGGAAGGGACCTGTCCCCCAGGGACCAGTTCCAGTTCGCGGAATCGGAGTACATGTTGGTCGATGAGTATGACATACTCATTCACAGCCCCATGGAATTCCTGTTCGATCGCTGGCTGCCGAGAATACTCGGCGAGTTCGGCGAGCGCGGCTCGATGCGGTCCTACGTGGCGTTCCTGAAGGGCGGAATGGCGTACATGCAGGCGGGCCAGATCATGCGGAACAGGGCTATGGTCCTGCAAGACCGGGCCGGTATGCCCCAGCCCATGGCCGGTTTCTTTCTTGCGCCCTTCGACGTGCTCGCCGACGCCATGAGGGGGCTGACGGGCACGCTCATGGATTGCTACCGCCAACCTGACAAGGTCGTCGCCGCCTGCGACGTGCTGGTAGACGAGATGGCGAATCTCGCCCTGGCGACGGCCGACCCCCTGAAGCGATGGCCGGTCTTCGTGCCGACCCACAAGGCCACCTTTATGTCGCCCCAGGAGTTCGACCGGTTCTATTGGCCCTCCTTCAGGAAGGTCCTGGAGATCGTCATCGGGGCAGGCCACACCGTCCGGGCCTACCTGGAGGGCGACTGGGGCCGTCACTGGCATCATATGCTCGAATTGCCCAAGGGCAAGGTACTCTGCGACATCGACAACGAGGGTGACATCTTCAAGGCCAAGCGGGAGATAGGCCATCATCAGTGCCTGGCCGGGGGCGTCCAGGATTCCAATCTGATCCTCGGGAGTCCGGAGAAGGTGCGCGAGCAGGTCAAATACCTCTGCGAAACAGTCGGAAAAGATGGGGGCTTCATCGTCAGCGGGGGATGCAACGTGCCTTACACCGCCAAGCCGGAGAACGTGCGGGCCATGGCGGAGGCCGTCATGGAATACGGACGGTACGATAAATCCGTCAAGCCCCTGCCGAGGCCCGCGCCGCACGGCGCGATACATGCCTCTTCCTTTCCGAGGATGGTCACGCCCTGGAGCGTCAAAAAGGCGGAGGTCGGCGGGGTGATGGGTGACGAAGACCTGATCGGAAAACCGTGGGAAACGCTCGAAAGCATGGCCTACGTATGGCTGTGGCAGTGGGTCCTGTAAAAAACCCTATAACCGGAAGGAGGAATCGAATGGATGAGCTTGCGGAAGCCCTGCGTGACCTGGAGGAAGAGAAGGTCCACCAGCTTTTGGAGAAGAAGATCGGGGCCGGCGTGGCGGCCGTGGAGATAGTCAGGACGCTCAACGAAGGGATGATCGCGGTAGGCGAGCGCTTTTCGACATGCGAGTATTTCATCAGCCAGCTCATCTTTTCGGCCGAGATACTCAAGGCCGCCATGAAACGCCTGGAACCCCTGCTCGTGGGGGCAGACACCGGCCTGTCGGCGGGGAAAGTAGTGATCGGCACCGTAAAAGGCGATATACACGACATCGGCAAGAATATCGTCGTCACCCTCCTCAGGGGGTCGGGCTTCGAGGTCATAGACCTGGGCGTCGACGTGCCTGCCGAGAAGTTCGTGGCGGCCGTCAGGGAATCGGGCGCAAAGGTAGTGGGGCTGAGCGCGCTCCTCAACTTCACCTACCCGGAAATGAAAAATGTGGTGGAATCGATCGTAGGAGCGGGTCTGAAAGAGAAGGTGAGGATAATTGTCGGCGGCACGCCGGTCAACGAGGACGTCCGCGCATTCACGGGCGCCGATTATTATGCCGAGGACGCGGTGGCGGGCATGAAGATCTGCAAGGAAATCTACGCATAGAAGAACGGCGGGCCTGAAAGGCTAATGCGCCGATCCGGGAGTCGTGATGCTGATTATAGGCGAGAAGATCAACAGCAGTCGAAAGAGCATGGGAAAGGCGATCACCGAAAGGGACGGAGCCGCCGTGAGCGAAGAGGCGGCCAGGCAGGTACAGGCGGGCGCGGCTGTGCTCGACGTGAATTGCGGTTCCCTGCCCGCCGAATCCG
>PLSJ01000282.1 GCA_003165115.1 Syntrophaceae bacterium
TGGCCGACTTCATCGGAATACCCATCCACCCTGTTTCTCTGGTAATAATTGATCTTCATCCCAAGGGCATGGGCTCGCCACGCAACCTGCTGAGCAGTCTCCCCAAAGCCGACGAGTCCCAGGGTCTTTCCATAGATTCGCTGGATATTCGGAACCCTCCCCCAGTTGAAGAGGGCTTTTGGGGGACCCTCTGACTTCGATCCGTCCCCGGCATCACGGCGGGCCACTGCTGCCTGATGGGCCTTGACAATGTTTCTGGCTAACGAGAGGATCAGGAGAATAACGTGCTCGGCGACGGAGATGGTGCTCACCCGCAAGAACTTGGCCACGGGGATTCCCATTTCTTTTGCAGCAACAATATCGATCTCCTTATAATCGGAGCCGAATTTCTGAACGAGTTTGAGTCCGCGGCATTTCTCGAGCATGTCCCGGGTGATGGATGGGCGTTCCACGACGAGGAAGTCTGCATCCTTTAGAAGTCCTTCAAGCTTGTCTTCCTGTTCGCAGACCACACCCTTAATGTCCGCAGGCAAACCCAGGCTTGACCGTAGGCCCTTTAAGTAGTTCACCGGCTTACTGATATCCTCCCCGAAGAAATAGTGAAGCGCCTTATCCGCCTGTGGCGACAGTGTATGATTCAGAGCTGTTTCCATCAACCGAAAAAGCGTATCTTCCTCGGCAAAAAGAACGATCGGACCAGCCATCTATTTTCCTCCTGCAAGGCACCTTTGGTTATAAAACCCTGGTGTCTCCTCTGGCGTTCCTATGGGTTATGAAGTCATAGCATACAGATTCTCAAAGGAAGAATCTCTTAAATGCCGCTCGTAATGCAAATCCCATTTCGTGGAGTTGGCGACGCTGGAAAAGATACCAAAAATGCCGTCGTCCCTCATGTCGTAGTAGGAAGATTTTGTCTGGAAATCGCCCCTTGTTACGTCGGGTCCGTGCCCCTGACGTTGGCGTGTCCTGCCGCGACACATAGGAAGCAGGGTCGAATAAAAAGATAGCTCCGGGAATTGGCACGGGGGCACCGACATCGTCGCGCCCGGCATCGATGTCAAAGAATTTGTTTTCCCACTCTATTGGGGCCCACCGGGAGAAGGCAGCGGTCGTGAGATTGTTTTAGCCGAGAACGTTCAGCGAGATGCTCCCTACTCTCCTTCCACGGTTTCCGTCTCTTCCCGGAAAAGCCGCAGCCTGCTATAGAGTTTTCGGTCGCGTTGGCGTTTGAGAGCCTCCGCGGCACCTTCCTTGTAGTTGTAAAATCCACCCTGGCTCTTGAGCCCCAGGCGACCTTCATCGACAAGCTTCTTGAGGATCGGAGGGGGGGCGAAATGCTCTTTCTTCAACGTGCGGTGCAGATATTCGTACACCCCATAGTAGATATCGGCACCCGCCTGATCGCAAATCTCGCACGGACCGTAGGCCCCGAGGCGGAACCCGAAGGATGACTTGACGATGCGGTCCACCTCCTCGGGCGTTGCAAGCCCTTCTTCTATGATACGGAAGGCCTCCGCGGCCATGGCGAACTGGATCCTGTTTGCCACGAAGCCTGGGGCACTCTTGCAGAGGGTGGGCGCTTTGCCGACACGCTTCATGAACTCCGTTGCGCAGTCGATGGTCTCGCGGTTGGTTGCGGCGGCGGGGATTACCTCCACGGCGGGTGTGATCTGGGGAGGATGGAACCAATGGGTGCCTATCACCCTTTCCGGATGGCCCGTCACCGCGGCCAGCTCGTTGATATCGAAGGAGGAGGTGTTGGTCGCAAGGGGCACGGTCGACCGGGTATACTCGTCCAATTGTGCGAAGGTCCGCTTCTTGAGATCAAGGTCCTCGTAGACTGCCTCCAGGACAAAATCCGCATCCCCGGCTGCTTTCTTGAGGTCGGTGGTAAAAGAGATACGGGCGACGGTAGGCTCGATCGTTTCTTTTCCTATCTCCCCCAGCTCCGCCATATACGTGAGATTATCGATTATCCAGGTCCGGGCCCTCGCGAGCAGTTCCTCTGTCCGGTCCACGAGCAGCACGTTGACCCCCTTCATGGCGAGCACCTGTGCGAACCCGTGTCCCATCGTTCCCGCCCCCATGACCAGTGCCGTCCGTATCGATTGCATCTCTTTCTCCTTTTACTACTTCTTCTGTTAGTGGCCTGACATGGTCATATCAGGAGTTTTCCTGCCCGATAGGCTTTCAGGTAGCCCATGCAGTAGGAATCCTCGTTGACCAATACGCTGCCGGCATAGATGGTCGAAAAAAGCGCCTGGTCCCGGACGTCGATAAATAGTGTGTCGAGACCCGCGAAGATCGCCATGGCGAGGAAGGTCCGGTTAAGCAGTTTTCTTCCCGGAAGACCCATGCTGACGTTGCTGGCCCCGCAGATAATGTGGGAACCGGGGAACTTGTTCCGGAGGGCGCGGACCGTCTCCAGGGTCACGAGGCCGGCATCGGTTTCAACTGAAACTGCCAGGAGAAGAGGGTCGAAGTAGATATGGTCCTCCGGAATCCCTGCCGTCATGAGACGGTCGAACAGACGGGAAGCGATGGCGGTCCTTCCCTCTACCGTCTTGGGAATGCCTTGATCATCCATGCAGAGTACGACGATCTTGCAGTTCTTCTGCGAGACGACCGGCAAAAGCTTCCGCCACTTCTCTTCTTCCCCCGAAATGGAGTTGAGAATCGGAAGCTCGGCATGGCGGTAAACCGCGAGGGCAGAGGCGAGGGCGGCAGGAAAGGCGCTGTCGATCATTAACGGAATTGGCACTTCCTGCTGGACCAATTCAATCAGCCAGGGAAGGTCCGAGACCTCGTCCCCTCCCCCTGTTCCTCCATTGATATCGAGCATCTGGGCGCCACATTCAAACTGTCTCCTCGCCAACTCCCTCAGAAAGCCTTCATTCTTTTCCCGGATGGCCTCACCCACCCGGGGAATCGTTCCATTGATGGATTCGCCTATAATCAACATGTTGCTTCTCTCCCACGGGTATCCGTCAGGCAATCAAGCGCATGAGTTGGGTAAGCCTTCGGCAGGGCAAGCCGGTCCCAAGAATTATCACTTCGTCGATGCCGCGTCCGATGCAAAAACCCTTGCTTGCGCAACTGCGTCATAGGCATCCTTCCCCCTGAAATCGGCGACAATCTTCATGGCAAAGTCGTCCGTGGTGGGAGGACCGCCGATCATCACTTTGATCGTCCCGAGGAGACCGGATTCCTTGAGCGCATCCATCGTGTTCTTCATCGAGATCATCGTGGTCGTAATGAGACAGGACATGGCCAGAATCCGGGCCTTCTCGGTCTTCAGGGCGTTGACGAACTTCTCAGGGCTCACATCGTAGCCAAGGTCGATGACGTGAAATCCGGCGCCCTCAAACATCATGGACACAATATTCTTCCCGATGTCATGGAGATCGCCCTGCACGGTACCCAGAATAATGGTGTCTTTCGGTGGAAAGTCCGCTTTGACAAGCAAAGGCTTTAATATCTCGAGACCTTTTTGCGATGCTTTTGCGGCAACCAGCATCTCGGGAATGAAGCATTCTCCTTCAGAGAATTTTTTCCCCACGATGTCGAGTGTCTCCACAATGCCCTTCTGAATAATCTCATTCGGCGGCTGTCCCTGTGCGAGAAGAGCGTTGACCTGATTCTGGGTTTCACCGAAATTTCCTTCCTGGACTGCCTTTATCAACTCGTCGTACGATGCCATCTTGGCCTCCCTCTAGTTAAGAAGTATTCCCCACAGGAGAAAACCTGCTTCCCGTCTAAATGCTGATCGGATACCTTCCATATTCCTTGCCGGATCGATACATAGCCACGATATTCTCAGGAGGTGTATCGTCCTGAAAAGCATGGGCGGGGGCGAGAATGAATCCACCTCCCGGAGCCAGTTGCCTGATCCTTAATTTCACCTCCTCCCTCACCTCGTCAACGGTGCCGAAAGGCATGACCTTCTGAATATCCATGGCCCCATGAAAGATCAGCTTGTCTCCGAATTCCCTCTTGATCCTGTCCATATCCATGCCCGCCGCTGTCGTTTGCAGGGGGTCGAGGATATCCAAACCGCAATCGACAAAAATGGGGATCAGCTTATAAATGCCTCCGCAGGTATGGAAGAATATCCTCCCTTGCGGGTTCTCCCTCTGGAAATAACCCTTCACCGTTTTCCACTGGCGGTCGAGGATGGGTCGAAATAATTTGTCTACCATGGCGGGAGAAAAGATCGGCCCGTTCTGTCCCCCCAGGTCCCAGCCGGTGAATCGGACAATCTGCACATATTTTCCTATCAGCTCGATACACACCCTGTTGAATTCTATTGCAATGTCACAGAGTTTATTCAGCAAGGCGACGGCAAACGCGGGGTTTACCACGAGGTCGGTCCACCATTGCTCGATGCCCCGCAGGTATCCCGCCTGTTCGCCCCAGCCGCCCCTTTCGAGCCAGACCTGGATGGCATAATCCGTGTTGTCATGCCACCACTTGATCCGCTCGACCAGTCCCTCCGTGACGGCCGGATCGTGAGGGTCCGGCCAGGGATAATCATCGAGATCCCCGATGGTCGCGTCCTTGAGGGGATTCTCTACCATTTCGAGATAAAATCCTCCCCCCGGTCTTTCGACCTGTCTTCTCCTGACCCCCCATTCATCGACCAGGGTGCCGTCGGGGAGCTCTTTGGGACGGTCCCCGGGAGGACGGGAACCGAGATGGACGATATCGATGTCGAGGGCCTCCAAAACCTTCTGATCGACCGGCACATAGGTGAGCCAGTTGGCGATCCTGGGTTCGGGATCGACCTCTTTTGCCATTCCGAGATACTTCACCAACCGCGTGTAGGCCCCCAGGGTGATCGTCAGGTCCATGGGGACCCGGTCAGGCTCCCGGTGGTCGAGAGTCGTCACAACCCTTTCCCGCGACGTCATCTTTTGCATGGGGCACCTCCCCTTGATTAGTAGCGTCCGTATTTCATCCCCGATTCATACATGGCGATGATATTTTCGACAGGAGTGAATGTCTGGATGTCGTGGGTGGGGCCAAAAAGAAATCCGCCTCCCGGAGAAAGGTCCCTGATAACCCTTTGGACCTCCTTCTCGACGTCTTCGGGGGTTCCATCAGGAAGGATCTTCTGCGTATCGATTCCTCCCCAGAAGCAGAGATCTTTGCCGAACTCTCTCTTGAGCAGCGCTGTGTCCATACCCTTCGCGCTCGTTTGAATAGGGTTGAGGATGTCGATACCGGCGTCAATCAGATGAGGAATGATCTTAAAGATGGCGCCGCAGGAATGCTGGGCCACTTTGGCACGCGATTTCCGCTTGACGGTCTCGAAGATCCTCTTCTCGTAGGGCCGCACTTTGGCCTTGTAATCGTCAGGTGAGATCATGGGGGCGACCTGTGTCCCCAAATCACAGGTGACACAGAAGAACTGGAGGTACTCTCCGACCTCGCCAAGAAAGTTCTCGACCATCCTCGCGAGAATTTCGGATGCTTTGTCGGCGAGGGCATGGAAGAACTCAGGCTCAAGGACCATATCCATCATGGCTTGTTCGACTCCCCGCAGGATCCACGTCGTCTCCCATGTCCCTTTCATGTAGCTTCCCACCGCGTAGCCCCTCTCGTAATAGCTCCTGGCGGTTTCTCTCAGCCCTTCGTACCTGGTGGGATCGTCGGGATCGGGCCAGCGGTGTGCCTTGAGGGCGTCGAGGGTAGCCTCCTTGAGGGGAAATCCGACATGGTCGTAATAAAAACCACCCTTGGGACGCTTCAGGGTCGCGCCCCATTCATCCACGAAGGTATCTTCCCGGGCATTGGTTTTTGGGTCCCATGACGCGGCGGCCTTCATGTACACGTAGCGGGTATCGATCTGAAATCGACTGAGAATCGATTCGTCGATGACCGCAAGCCCCAGGCGGCTGTCCAGCACCTCGGTCGGTGTTTCGACCCCCAGGCGCTTCTTCAGTTCTTCATAGCCGGCCAGGCCGATTCCCGATCCTCTTGAACCAAAATCCTGAGGCACCCTGTCGGGAACCTGATGGTTGAGCGCCTTCCAGACCCTTTCACGACCGGTCATTGAATCCATTAAAATTACCTCCGAAATGCGTAGTAGATTCACATCCCAAGGAGCGCGAGCCTGCGTTCCGGGTTCTCGAGAAGCTCCGAAGCCATCCCGCTATAGACCACCTTTCCGGTGTCCATCATATAACACCGTTCGGAGATGGAGAGGGCGAGGGTGGAACTTTCCTCGATAATCAGGATGGTGATGCCCGTTTCCTTGAGCTCCCTGATGATCCGCATTACCTCTTCGACAATGATAGGCGCGAGCCCCTCCGTGGGTTCATCCATGAGAATCAGATCGGGATTCCCGAGGAGCGTTCGCGCGATAGCGAGCATCTGTTGCTCGCCCCCGCTGAGGTTCTCTCCTTTCCGGTCTTTCAGCTTCTTCAACTGGGGGAAATGCTGATAGACCTTCCCCATGGTCCACTCCCCTCTTCTTTCAGGCCTCCGGCCGACCTCGAGATTCTTCTCCACCGTCAGATTGCCGAAGATCCGTCTCTCGTCAGGCACAAGCCCTATCCCTTCCCGTGCGATCAGGTAGGGCTGCCAACCAAGAATCTCCTTCCCTTTGAAACGGATCGATCCCGAGTGGGGGCGCACCATTCCCATGATGCTCTTTACGGTCGTCGTCTTTCCGGCCCCGTTTCGGCCAAGCAGACTCACGACCTCGCCCTTCTCGATCTCAAGGGACACGTCGAAAAGCACATGCGCCTCTTCATAAAAGCTGTTGATCTTGTCAACGACTAGCACGAAAGGATCTCCTTATTGACATGGGCCGGGGAGTGACCTCTTTTTAGACAGGACATCGTTACCTTCCAAGATAGACCTCTCTGACGGTGTCGTTGTTCCTGATTTCGCCAGGGGTTCCATCGGCGATGACCCTACCTTGCTGCATGACGACGACCCGATCCGAGATGTCCATCACGATGTCCATATCATGCTCGACGAGAAGAATCGTCCATTTCTTTGTGAGCTCGTGGATGAAACGGGCAACTCCGGCCCTCTCATGGGCGCCCACGCCGCAGGTGGGTTCGTCGAGGAGCAACACCTGGGGGCTTCCCGCCAGGGAGAGACCTATCTCAAGAATCCGTTTGTCCCCGTAGGAGAGGTTTTTGGCCTTGAGCCCGCCTTTGGAGGCAAGATTGATCTCCTCGAGGATATCTTCGGCCCGTTTCGTCACATCCGTCAATCGGTCACGGGAAACGAAGAACTCCATTCCATGGCCCATCTGGGCCTGCACGGCAACGCGGATATTCTCAAAGACCGTCATATCGACAAAGATTTTCAGGATTTGAAAAGACCGGCTTATTCCCAGCCTCGCGATCTTATGGACAGGGAGGGACGTGATTTCCTTCTCGCCAAAAAAGATCTTACCTCCGGTCGGCTTGTAGAAACCGGTAAGTAGATTGAAAAGCGTCGTTTTCCCTGCTCCGTTAGGGCCTATCACCGAGGTCAGCCCTTTTTCGATCTTGAGGCTGACTCCATCCACCGCCCTCAACCCGCCGAAGGCAATCGTCAAATTTTCTGTCGTCAGGATTGGCATCTTGAGGTATCCCCTTATTGTTGAACTGTTTTGGTCCTTTTGAAAAGACCCAGGATGCCTTCAGGAATGACCATGATGATCGCAATAAAGATTAACCCCAGGATCAACAGCCAGTGCTCCGTATAAGCACCGATGGCATTCTGGAGAATGACAAAAATGCCGGCGCCCAGTATGGGACCGAAAAAGTTGACCACGCCTCCCCCCATGATGGTGACCATGACGACGTTTCCCGACTCGGTCCAATTGAGGTAGGTAGGAAAAACAGCGTCCTGCTGGAGCAGGAACATCGCCCCGGCAAGACCCGAAATAATCCCGGAGATCGTGAAGGAAACCCACTTGTAGAAGACCGTGTTATACCCAAGATACTTTGCCCTTACCTCGTTCTGTTTGATCGACTGGAGGACGCTTCCGAAAGGTGAATGGACCAGCCTCCATATCAGTATCATCACGACCATGAAGACGGCCAGTGCAAAAAGGTAGAACGCCATAGGTTCTGTAAGGCTGACGGCCGGCAGCCCAGGTAGCCTCAAAGGGGGTCTTCGGAGCCCGGTCAGTCCGGTCTCCCCTCCGGTCACCTCGTCCCAACGGAAGGCAATGAAGAAGAACATCTGACTGAAGGCCAGGGTCAGGAGAGAGAAATAGATGCCTCTTTTCCGACAAATGATAGCTCCCACGATCCCGGCAAAAAAGCCCGCCGCGACCATTCCCATCAAGAGTCCCAGCCATAGATCGTCCGACAACTTCAGTTGGGTCAGGGCCATTGCATAAGCACCGATCCCGAAAAACGCCGCATGGCCGAACGAGGCGAGGCCTGTATAGGACAGGAGAAGATTGAACCCCAGGGCAAACATGGCATAGATCAGGATCTCCGAGGCCAAAGCCGTGTACCCCTTGATCAGGGGCAGAAGATAGGGAAGGACCAGGAAAAACAGAAACATCCATACAAAGGGGAGCTTTAAGAACCGTCGCATCTAATTTCCGGCCTCCATGAACTAGTCCTCCAGTATGCTTTTTTCTCCCATGATCCCTCTGGGCCAAAAAAGGAGAACGACGGCCGCTAAAATGTACATGACGAGATCGGACATACGGGGGAAGAACATCACGGCAAGGCTGACCGAAAGCCCGACGGCGAGCCCGCCGATCACCGTGCCCCAGAAGCTTCCGATCCCTCCCAGGACCACGATGACAAATGCGGGCATAATGGCGTCATTGCCCATGCCGGGCCGGACGCTCCACAGCGGAGCGGCAATCACCCCGGCGACGCCTGCCAGGGCGGACCCGATCCCGAAGACAAGGGTCCTCATCCGGCTGATATTGTTCCCGAGGGCAGCTACCATCTCGCTATCCTGGGCACCCGCTTTCACGATAGCGCCGTAGGACGTCTTTTCGAGGAATAGCCAAACCAAGAAGAGAATGAGGGCAGAGAGCACTGCCAGAAGAAGACGATACTTCGAATAGAGCATAAAACCGAGATCGATGGACCCTGAAACAAAAGCGGGAGCAGCGATTGAATGGCCCAGTTTTCCCCAGACCATGCGAATCAGCTCTTCCCCGCTCATTGCTATCCCGAAGGTGAGGAGAAGACAGAAGAGGGCGTCCTTCCCGTACATTCGCCTGACGGCAAGCCGTTCGATAATGATGCCGATCAAGCCCACGAGGAGGGGCGAAATAATGAGAGCTGCCCAGAATCCGAGGCTGTTGCGAAGGGTAAAAGCGAAGTAGGCGCCAAGGGCAAAAAGGACCCCGTGAGCAAAGTTAATGATGCCTATGACCCCGAGCATCAACGTAAACCCTATGGCTATCAGAGAAAAAAGGAGCCCCAATACGATTCCGTTGATTCCCTGCGACAAAAAATCGATTCCACTTGGCATATCGCATTCTCCAGAAAGGACGGCATGAGGAGCTTCCTGCGTGCCGTCCCTTTGTTTCTCTTATTCTCCGGGCAGTTTTTCCATCCTGGCCTGACTCAGATTTTTTGTAATGGCATTGTCTGTACCCTTTCCATATCCTACGTACTCATAAATATCCGTCCAATCCTTCATATCTTTCTTCTTCTTCGGGCGGAAATAATAAAAATCCTGAACAAACTGGTGGTCCCACTCACGAATTAAGGTAGGGTCGCGTTTTAGGCTGTCCTTCACGGCATGCCCTTCGAGGGCCTTGATGACTTTCGGGGCATCCAGCGTGCCTGCCCGTTCAACGGCCCTGAGAAGCTCCCTCAGGCCCATATAGGCATTATAGCTGTTGGTGGTGGGAACCGGATAGGAGGCGCGGGGGAAAAGCTTCTTGTACCTTGCAACGAATTCATTTATGCCCGGCACGCCCGGGATGGCATAATGCCACTCGACCCCCATAAGGGTAAAAATTGAGTTTTTCTCGGGTCCGACGGCCCAGGCATCCTCAAAATCCTCGAGAGGGATGACGATCTTCGCGGTCTTGTGGAGCCCAAACTCGTACATCTGCTCAACCATGGCCGTAAAGTCAGCCCCTGCCACGTTGACCATCACGACCTCGGGCTTCGCCCCTCTGACCTTGAGGAGAAAACTGCTGAAATCGCGGGTATTGAGCGGGATTTTTGATTCTCCCACCTCCTGGGCCCCTTTCTCCTTCATGAACTTGCGGCAGCTTTCCGTCAGGGTCCAGCCCCAACTGTAATCGTGGGTGAAGTAGTACCATTTCTTTCCGATATTCTGTGCCACGTAAGGGGCGATGGTGTGGGCGATTTGATAATTTACCGGCGGGACCTGGAAGAAGAAGCGGTTGGCCTTTTCCCCGGTAAGGATATCGGAATTGGGGTCGATGCACATATCAACGGCCCCCTCCTTCTTGGCAAAATCGGCCATTGCCGCGCTCACGGAACTCCCTCCTCCATTAAGAAAGAAATTAACCTTCTCCGACTGGAGGAGCCGTTGCGCCTTCCGTATGGCCAATGCCGCGTCGGTGGCGCAGTCTTCTTCCGCTACCTCGACCTTTCTCCCCAGGAGACCCCCCTTCGAGTTAAACTCGTCGATGGCGAGACCTATGCCACACCGTTCGGACGCGCCCAAAAACCCGTAATTCCCGCTTAAGGGTATGACTGCGCCAATTTTGATCGAAGGCTGTTGTGCCCTCAGGAGGGTGGGGACCCCTGAGACGGTCAAAATGGTGAGGCCGGCAGCGCTTCGTTTCAGAAAAGCTCTTCTCGAAATGCCCTTGTCATCTTTTGTTTCCATGTCTCCCCCGTTTCAAGAATTTAGTCCTGCCAAACATCGACGTTGTGAAGTTTCCGGAATGGTGCTTTATCGTTAAAGCACATGTTATGCCACCCAAAATTGCTTGTCAAGAAAAAACTCCGACATTGCGCGAGCCCTCGATAGCCTCCCGATCGGTCGAAAAAGGCCGTTGCACCGGTTCAATGACAAGTCCAGCCTCCGTCCACGTGAAGGATATGGCCGGTCACAAGGTCGGACGCGGAAGAAGCGAGATAGACCACGGCGCCGGTCACATCCGATGGCTTCCCCACCCTTCCCAAGGGGATATTCGAAAGGCAGTACCGATAGAACTCCTCGTCTTTAAACATCGGCTCGGTGAACTTCGTTTCTACGAAGGTCGGGGCAACCGCGTTGACGTTGATGCCGTGGGGCGCCCATTCCAAGGCCAAGAGCCGCGTGAGCTGGTTGACACCCCCCTTGCTCGCGCAGTATGCGGCCCGCTGGGGTATGGCGACGGTCCCGGTCTGGGACGACATATTGATGATCTTGCCGCTCTTTTGTGCGATCATGACTTTCCCACCGTCTGGGCACAGAAAAAGACAGCCTTCAGGTTGATGTTCAGCACCTTGTCCCATGCCTCTTCAGTCACGTCGACCGCCATTTGCGTGATGTTGATGCCCGCGTTGTTAACCAGGATGTCGATATGGCCGAATTCGCGAACCGCCTTTTCCACCATCCCGCCGATTTCGGTGACCTTCGTGAGGTCTGCCTCGACCGCGAGCGCCCGTCGGCCCATGTCCCCGATCGCATCCGTTGCCTCCATGAGTTCGGTGGGCAAGACGTCACAGAGGACGATGTCTGAGCCGTACGACGCCAGCGCCTCAGCGATAGCGTAGCCTATGCCACGCGCAGCCCCCGTAACAAGGGCCACCTTTCCGGTAAGATCGAACGTCGGCGCATTCGTTTTCATCGGTTTGCCCCCAAGGTCCGCTATTTGCCGTATTTTTCCTTTCTCATCCTGCAGGATATGCCGTGGGCGAGCATATTTTCATAATTGCAGGCCCTCTCGCAGACCTCCGCGATCTTGTAAGAGGCCTCTTTTGTCGCATACTGATAGGTCACGGTCTTCACGAACTTTCCTACCGAAAGGCCGCCCGTATACCGCGCTGCTTTCATGGTCGGCAGCACGTGGTTCGTGCCGATCGTCTTATCGCCGTAAGCCACCGTGGTCTCCTCACCCAGAAAGACGGAGCCGTAGTTCTTGCAATTGTCCAGATAGTACCGCCAATCCCTTGTCTGGACCTCCAGGTGCTCCGGCGCCCATTCGTCGCTCACCCGCACGGCCTCTTCGGCGGAGTCGACGACCACGACCTCTCCGTTATCTCTCCACGCAACGGCGGCAGTGTCCCTGGTGGGCAGGTCGATCAGTTGCCTGTCCACTTCCTTGATGGTTTCTCTGGCGACCTTCGCAGAGAGAGAAACGAGGCACTGTCGGGCATTTGGATCATGCTCCGCCTGCCCGAGCAGATCGGCGGCGACGATGGAGGGATCGGCGGTCTCNNCTCTTCGCTTCCGCAACATATTTGTTGCCGGCCCCCACAACCATATCAACCGGGGCGAGGCCTTCCATGCCGTAAGCCAGGGCGGCCAGCGCGTGGACGCCACCCATGCAGTAGATCTCGTCCGCTCCTCCCGCGGCCATGGAATAGAGCGTGGCGGGCCACAAGCCCTGTCCTTTTACCGGGGGCGAGCAGGCGACGACCCTCGATACGCCGGCCACTTTCGGGGTAATCACCGTCATATGGGCGGAAGCGAGCATGGGATAGCGGCCACCAGGCACATAGGAGCCTGAGGAGGCCACGGGGATGATCTTCTGGCCGAGGTGAATTCCGGGGAGCGTCTCCGTTTCGAAGTCAACGAGGCGCTTCATTTGTTCTTCGGCAAAATGCCTGATCTGGGCCTGACAGAAATCGATGTCCTCTACTTCGGTGACAGGGAGCTTCTTCTTTGCCGCGAGGATCTCGTCCCGAGAGATCTTGAAACGCGTCGGGGCCCACTGATCGAATGTCTGCGAATAGTACCTGACCGCGGCTTCTCCTTCCTTCCTGACCCTGCCCAGGATCTCCCTCACCGTCTCCTGGACCGCCCGGCTATCTTCTTCCGGTTTCTCCGTTGCCCTCTTGAGATATTCCGCCATTGAAACCTCCTCTCTGCTGAAATTACTATCCGGACTCCGGTCCGACGGTCTGCCCCGCATCACGCAGGCGCCACCCGCAGGAGCCCCGGATGATAATCTCCGGTGGCAGCACGATCTGCTTAACGGGACCACCCTTGCCCTCGATCTTCTGAATAAGGATGTCGACCGCGAGGGCACCCATTTCATACTTTTTCTGGTTTATAGTGGTAAGGTCGACGCCCCTAATGGCGCTCGCCGCGATATCGTCAAAGCCGATCAGGGCGATGTCCCGGGGGATGAGGCGTCCCGAGTCGAGAATGGCCTCCCTGACCCCCAACGCCATGTAGTCGTTCTGGGCAAAAATGGCAGTGGGAGGGGAGGGGAGCGACAGCAGGTCGAGTGTCGCCTGATAAGCTTTCTTCCATGAAAAATTGCACTCTATGACCAGTTGGGGGTCTATTGCCAGGCCGCGGTCGTGGAGGGCCTTCTGCGCGCCCTCGGTCCTTTCGACGGCGGTAGAAGTAGCCAACGAGCCGACGACGAGCGCGACGCGGCGGTGTCCGAGCCGGTAGAGGTGATCCATCGCCATGTAGCCGCCGGCCACGTTGTCAAGGACCACATAGTCGACTTTCTTTTCAAGCAGCTTGCTCCTGGTTCTCCGGTTTACCAGGACAAAAGGGAAGCCGTCATCGACGAGGGGTAATATGTGCGGGTCATCGACTTCCGCCGAAGAGAAGATGATGCCGTCTACGCCTTTGCTTCGGAGGATGTTGACGAAATAGCGCTGGCGTCTCGCGTCGTAGTTCGTGCTGCACAAGATGATGCTGTAGCCCCGTTCCATCGCCTTATCTTCAATGCCCTTTGCAAGCTCGGGGTAGAAGGGGTTCATGATGCTTGTGATGACGATCCCCAGGGTGCCACTCCTCTTGCTCTTCAGGCTCCTGGCCACCGAGTTGGGCCAATAGTCCAGCTTTTTGGCGATACCGACGATTCTCTCCTTGGTTGTCCGGCTTATTCTCGAATGATCCTTCAGCGCCATGGAGACGGCCGTCGCCGAAACACCCGCCAGGAGGGCTATATCTTTGATTGTTGCTTTCTTTTTCATTTGCTTTAACGTTAAAGCAAATTTACTAGAAGAGACCGATCTCTGTCAAGTAAATAATCACGAAATTATAGGCCATCCGAATCATTCCTCTCAGGCACGAGGGCAACAGTCATGGAAGTAGGGAAGATAATTGCAAGCAAAATAGGGGCTGTGTCATCGGCATTTCGAAAGTGCGTACTGTTTATTTCTTGGACTTGTCCGATAATATTCCTTAGAATATGGAACTCCTATCCTGCATCCATCGTCCTCGAGTCGTGCAATGCAAGAATCATGGGAAGAGTTGGTGCGTCATAACCGATTGCGAGGACGGAACCGACGCACGAAAACAGCGGCTGGCTGTTGCCGTGCTCACCTGCACCGTCTTCCTTGGAGCTGCACTTCTTTTCAGCATGGAGCCCCTTGTCGGTCGACTGCTCACACCTTACTTTGGCGGTGCGGCCCATGTGTGGCTGACCTGTCTCATGTTCTTTCAGGCTATGCTTCTCCTCGGGTATTTATACGCCCATCTTTTCGTCCGTAAATTGGGACCCAGGCATCTGTTGTTCCTTCTTATTCCCTTGGTAAGTCTGCCTTTGCGAATCGGTGCGAACCCCAACTCAGGCGCGCCACTCCTCGCAATTCTCGCAACTCTGGTTTTCCACGTGGCACTCCCGTTTGTTGCACTCTCAACCACGGCCGTGGTCGCTCAGACATGGCTATCCACGTCCCCGGCAGGACGAGATAGGGAGCCGTACCCCCTTTACGCGGCTTCAAACGCAGGTTCGCTCCTGGCTCTTCTCGGATACGCTTTTCTGGTTGAGCCCCTTTCCGGCCTGCGGATGCAAAGCTTCGTCTGGTCCGCCGGACATATATCGTCTATGTCCTGCTTGTCCTGGTCGCTTGGCTGCAGCTTCGGCCCGGCAAACAATACAGGGAGGATGCGGACGCCCTCTGTGCCAATATAAGTGA
>PLSJ01000400.1 GCA_003165115.1 Syntrophaceae bacterium
TACATCGCCATGCCCAAGGGGAACATGTACCAGTCGCTGCACACCGCGGTAATAGGTCCCCACGGCGAAAAAATCGAGATACAGATCAGGACGCGAGAGATGCACACGGTGGCGGAGGAGGGGATTGCCGCACACTGGAAGTATAAAGAAGGGAAGGTCTTCAACGCAAAAGAGGACAAGATGTTCGCCTGGCTGCGCAGGATCATCGAGCGGCATGAAGAGGTAAAGGACAACAAGGAATTCCTGGAAAGCTTCAAGATAGACCTTTTCCCCGACGAGATCTACGTTTTTACCCCGCGGGGGGACGTGAAAGAGCTTCCGAAAGGCGCGACGCCCGTCGACTTCGCTTATGCGGTGCATTCGACCCTGGGCCACAGGTGCGTCGGGGCGAAGGTAAACGGAAAGCTGGTGCCCCTCAGGACCGTTCTGAAAAGCGGGGACAACGTGGGGATCCTGACGAACCCCGCTCACAAGCCGAGCAAGGATTGGCTCAAGTTCGTCGTCACATCGAAGGCGAAGACCAAAATCCGGCAGTGGGTAAAGGAGGAGCAGAGAGAGCGGAGCATAGAGCTGGGCCGCTCCCTCCTGGAAAAAGAGCTGACCAAGCACGATTTCAGCCTATCGAAGATGCTGAAATCAGGGGAGCTCCAGACGCTTGCGAAGGATTTCTCCTTCGACACCATCGACGATCTGCTGGCTGCGGTGGGCTACGGTCTTTACACGCCCCTCCAGGTCTTGGGCAAGATGATCCCCGAGATACCGAAGGTGGGCAGGCTGCAGAAGATGCTCGGCTCCATCAGGAAAAGCAAGGACGACGCGATCAAGATCAAGGGGATCGACGGGCTGGTGGTCAAGTTTGCAAAGTGCTGCAACCCGATACCGGGAGACGATATCATGGGCTTCATCACCAGGGGGAGAGGACTCACCGTCCATCTGGGAGATTGCCCGAACGTGCACGCCTATGACGATCAGAGAAAGATCGAAGTGACCTGGGAGATGGACAAGGAATACACTTACTCGGTCAGGCTCAGGGTCTCGGCGGAAGACAAGAAAGGGCTCCTGTCGGATATCACGTCGATCATTTCTTCAAGCAAGGCAAACATTATTAACGCGAATATCACGACGCACCCGGACAGGTCGGCGACGAGCGTTTTCGAGATAGAAATCCAGAACGCCCCTCAGGTGCAGAAGATCACGAAATCCATATTGAAGCTGAAAGGGATAAAGGCGGTGGAGAGGTTAAGGAGCACCACCTAGTCTTTTAAAGCGGTTTTTGGATACGCCCTTTCTTGATGCACTTCGTACAGACGCTCATCCGTTTCGTGCCGCCGTTCTGCACGACCCTGATACTCTGCAGGTTGGGGAGCCATTCTTTCTTTGTCCGGTTGTGCGCGTGGCTCACACTATACCCTATCTGCTTCCCTTTCCCGCATATGTCACAAACTCTTGCCATAAAGACCCCGATTTCTCGTTATTATTCCGCGCCGTCCATGCGATGTGGAACATAAAGTTTACCCGCTCGTCTCGCCGGTGTCAAGTGAAATCCGTGCCCCAAATCCACCGCCTCCCTTTGCCCGATCCCCCTCGAGGCCCCAAAAGGGCTGGTTGAACAGAAACTAGCCAAAAAAAGGCGCAAAGAGTGACTCCCAAAGCTCATTTCGTCATCCAGGCATCGTTGATGCCCTCCTCAAGGCCAATTTTGCGCAAGGCTCTCCCTTAGCTCTTTCGGGACAACCTTCGCGTCCTGACCTTCCTGGGTATCTACCCCGATGGCGCACAGCCAAGCTCCATGATTCTTTGCCGCGCAGAGAGCAAGACGTCGAATGAGATGATCCCCGGCGAGCCGGACGATCAGTCCCCGTGCATGCTCCATAACCCGGCCGGGCAGATTGATCGGGCGGAAGCGGACGGCCTTCATCCTCTTTGCGACCCAGGAGCCCTGAAGGACGGGGCTCTTCATTGCCGTGTTGATATTGTGGGCAGGGACAGGTCCGGCCGATAGCCCATGCGTCGGGACCGGCCGTTTTTCTAAGGCATTGAAAACCACCCCTCAATCGTTATAAGATGACTTTTAGAGGAGACGTGCCGGAACGATGCAGGGTAATAAGGACGTGATCGAGAAACCGAGGGCCGTGGTGTTGCTGAGTGGAGGACTCGATTCTTCCACGCTGCTTGCCATAGTCAAATCGGAGGACTTTGAGCCGTATGCCCTCAGTTTCCGTTACGGTCAACGGCACGACATTGAAATCGAGGCTGCTCGCAGGATCGCGAAGGCGTTAGGGGCTGCTCGCCACACTATCGTCGACATCGACCTTCGCATGTTCGGCGGCTCCGCGCTTACCGATGCCATCCCGGTCCCGAAAGGCCGGGGCGCCGACGAAATTTCCAGGGATATACCCGTTACCTATGTTCCCGCCCGCAATACGATTTTCCTCTCTTTTGCCCTCGCCTGGGCGGAAGTGCTTGGAGCGGCGGATATCTTTATCGGCGTAAACGCCCTCGATTACAGCGGCTACCCGGACTGCCGTCCCGAGTACATAGACGCTTATGAACGGATGGCGAACCTCGCCACAAAAGCAGGTGTCGAAGGCAAGCGCCTCAAGATCCACGCACCTCTCATCCGATTGAGCAAGGCCGGAATTATCAAAAAGGGGCTTGAATTGGGGGTCGACTACTCTTTGACAAGCACCTGCTATGACCCCCACCCCGACGGCAAGGCGTGCGGCGCCTGCGATGCGTGCCTGTTGCGGCTCAAGGGGTTCAGGGAGCTGGGGATTCCCGACCCGGTCGACTACGTGCGGAAGGACTGACGGCCTAAATGGCTTATAAAATAAAGGAGATATTCTACTCACTCCAGGGCGAGGGTGCACAGACGGGTCGCCCCGCCGTGTTCTGCCGCTTCTCGGGCTGCAATCTATGGTCCGGCAAGGCCGAAGACAAACCCCGGTCGTTTTGTGCCTGGTGTGACACGGATTTTGTGGGTACGGACGGACCCAGGGGCGGTATCTTCGATAAGGCGGGAGAGTTGGCCGCATGCGTATCGGCCCTTTTTCCTGCCTCCGGACCGGACACACAACGGCTGGTGGTCGCCACGGGTGGGGAACCTTTGCTTCAACTCGACGAGCCCCTTATCACTGCTTTCCACACTGCGGGTCTCGAGATCGCGGTAGAGACGAACGGGACATTGCCGATGCCCACAGGCATCGACTGGGTGTGCGTCAGCCCCAAGGCGGGCGCCGGACTCACGATACGGACAGGAGACGAGCTGAAGCTTCTGTTCTCTCAGGATCGGGTCGATCCTGAGGAGTATCTCGATCTCCATTTCCGTTACTTTTTCCTCCAGCCCATAGACGGTCCACGGGTAACGGCCCATACGGCGTTGGCGATAGACTATTGCCTCCGCCATCCACGCTGGAGGCTCAGCCTTCAAACACACAAGATAGTGGGCATACCATAGGATAAGAACGATGATCATCTACAAGGCTTTTACCTTCGCGGCCGCACACCGGTTGCCCCAAGTCCCGCAAAGTCACAAGTGCTCCGTGATGCACGGGCATACGTTCAGGATAGAGGTCTGCGTCCGGGGTCCTCTCCAGCCCAAAGCCGGATGGGTCATGGACTTCGCCGATATCGCGGTCGCCTTCGACCCCCTGCGAGAGACCCTGGACCATAAGTGCCTCAACGACATAGAGGGTTTGGAGAATCCGACCTCCGAGAACATAGCCCTATGGGTCTGGAAACGCGTGAAACCGCTATTGCCGGGCCTGTGCAGGATCGTTGTCCAGGAGAGTGCCGACTCCGGATGCATCTACGAGGGAGAGGGCGAGTGAAGGTCCGCCATGCCCACATCGTCGGAAATATCCGACGCATATGGCCGCTCGATTCGGACAATTCCGACTCCTTCTTTCCCGCTCGGATAGAGTGACGACGGATGCGGGAACCCCTTCGCCGACCCATTCTCTAAAAAGGCCCGTTTTGTCACCCCCTTTTACCGCACCGCGCTTTACCGGGAGCACTTCTTTCCCTCCCCGATCCTATGGCATGGCTCGTGCAAATAAAAATTCCATAAAATAAACACCCAGAAGGGGGTAGCACAATGAAGAAAGTATTAGTGTTCGTGTTCGCAGTCGTGATCGCAGTGGCATTTGCCGCCACAGGCTTTGCCCAGGCACCCGCCGCAGCACCGGCGGAGAAAGCGGCGCCCGCAGCACCGGCTCCTGAGAAGGAAAAACCGGCGAAGGCGAAGAAGGCTCCTAAGAAGAAGGCTCCTAAGAAGGAAGAGAAGAAAGAAGAAGCTCCTGCCGCTCCCGCTCCGGCTCCTGCGAAGTAAGACTTCACCAACGAAAAAAAAGAGGGTCGATTCGACCCTCTTTTTTTTGCCTCTCTCGGCTTGGCGGTCGCGGACCTCACCATCCGCACGTCAAAGGATATCCGGTTTTCCTTCCTCTCCCGATAACGTTCAGATTTGTGTTGCAACGGGCGCGGCGCGCGTGGTAATCCATAGACGGAAGGGTTTACGCGAGGATGCACCTGCACAGAGAATTCATCCTGATTCCGTTGATTTTCCTGCTGGTCGCCTGCGCCTCCACCTTCTTCAATCTGAAGAGGGTCGAGCGCGGCATGACTTCCGGGGAAGTTGAAGCCATTATGGGCAAAAAACACGATATAAAAACCGTCGACAGGGAAGGCTCGGTCTACACCCTCTACCGGAATGAAAACCGTCTCTGCAATCCAAACCTTTCTTTTTGGGATAGATGTGACTTCCTCGTGATCCTCAAAAATGGCAAGGTGATCGAGACCGGGGTAAAAGAAGGCGGCGGCTATAGCCCGAACATGGCTCTTCTCCCTCTTTTTCAGCAGCCCTAGTGTCGTGTCTCATAGATAGATGGTATTGTAGCGCTTGTGGTGGACCATGTTCATGTCGAGACGCGCTGTCCAAGTGGTTCTCAGTGAAGCAGGTCGACTGGAGTTGAAGCGTTGGGTGAGCGCCCACAGGACCCCTCAACAGGTGGCGCAACGATGCCGAATTGTGTTGGCTGCGGCAAAAGGGCAACAGGATAAGGATATCGCGGGAAGCATGGGGATCAATCATAAGACTGCGGCGTTATGGCGACAACGTTCCTCAGCGAGGGTCCGGACTGTCTTTGGGAGGTCGCGGCTGGCCGCGGACGAAAACCCCAGCTGACGGCGGATAAGATTGAGAGAATCATCGATGCGACGCTTCAAACCACGCCCGCCGCAGCAACCCATTGGAGCTGCCTGACAATGGCTGAAAAACAGGGTGTGAGCAAGGCGACCGTCAGCCGCATATGGCAAAGTCACAATCTTCAGCCCTATAGAACCGATCATTTCAAACTGTAAATACAGGCGCAATCGGATCGGAGTCATTCCAGATATACAGCCCCTCTTCCGTCCCTCTTCCGGGCGCCCTTCTGCTCTTCGGTCCCGGCCTTGTCGGGCTGGCGGCAATAAGGGAAAGGTTTAAGAAGTAGGCGTTATTCACCAAACATTGAGGGCAGGGTCAGTAAATGGGCCTGCCTTTTTTCTCTTGTTGTCGCGATTACCGTTCGAACTGCGGTATTAAAGGAAGAAACCCAAAAGTATCGAGTTCAGGAAGGCGGGTGTATCGACGCCATCTGTCTTTAGCTCCGCTTGAAAGGCGAAAAACGAAATCCTATGGCAAAGCGGCCGTAGGAGTTCTTCCGCATGGGTCAGGGCCTTGGTCCATACACGGGCACAGACTGACCGACCTCCAGGGCTCCAAGATCGGGCGCTTTCCCAATAAAGTCATCGTTCACATTGGGAAGGACCAGCCCGGCGTCAACCGCCGCGGAATGAGGTTTCAACTGAAAATGAAGGTCTTCAGGATTATAAATTCTTTGGGGATCATCCCTATCGGGTGGCGCCAGGTTCTGAAAGATGTCCCAGTCCACCAGTTTGCTATGGCAGTCCTTGCCTGTGCTTTGACAGTATTCCGAAAGGGTTTTGAAATTGCGCTCCACCCACTGGGGGTTCTCATGTGTACCGTACAAGATGTTAAATGGGGGAGAAACCCACGTGAAGGAATACGGGGTGCCCGGATTGGGACGGAACCCGTTATAGTCGGACGTGGTGTAATTGGTATATGTCCGGACCTGGAAGATTTGTGGATGGACCCCCTCTCCGAGGACAAGATTGTTCAGAAAATGGGTGTTTAACCACCCTCCGTAACGTGGATAGGAAGGCGGCATGGGCGCAACGGTTAAGGCTGTTTCGACCAACAGCGTGTTGTGTAAAATGACCAGGCCTTCAGGCTCGGAATACTGGTTCTTAAATGCCCCGCCCTCTGCGGGCGGTGCGTTGGCCCCGCTTCCCCCAGGGGCATGGTACACGATATTCCGGATAAAATAAGCGGGTCCGCCGAAGATAGGCTGGCCGCTCAGGGGCTCCACGCCCATATTCACGCAACGGTTGCGTAAGACACGAACGTTGTGCATGGCCCCGTCGGCTTCGATGCAATTATCATGTACGTTTGTGATGTCGTTATTGTAGAAGTCGATTGAAACAGGCATCCTGTCGCGTGGCATGTTTGGATAGCCATCCGGCATACCATAGGTATCATGGCATAATCCGTCGAAAAAATTTGCCACGTAATTGTGGGCGATAACATGACCCGACCCGTAGACCTTGACGCCGAAGTACGACGACAGAGGCGGAGGATATCCCGGGAGCTTATTCCATGGAGACCCGGTATAACCTATGAGCTTATTCGGGTCGTCCCTGCCGATCATCACGTTATCGGCGATGTAAAAGTTCTTTGATCCCGAATAACTGGTCCAGACACCGATGCCGATATTCTCGAAGCGGCATCTCTTGACGGTTAACCCAATGGAACCGGTCACTCTCTTATGACCTGCAAGAAAGGCGACATCGGTATTTCGAATAGTAAGGCCCTCAAAGTAATTGTAATCCGCAGCCTCGACATTGAAGAGGTTAAATTTGCCGGCGCCGTCGAAAATCACCTCGCCATCTCCCGCTGCCTTTATCACAATGGGCTTCTCGGGCGTTCCGCGAACAGTCAAATAGTAGGTGCCATCAAAAGGAGATGAACCCGGGTAGGGAGACGGTTTTACGGCATAAAGTCCGGCATGGACCAGGACGATATCACCAGGTTTGACACGGGGCGGAAAGGTTTCACTCCAATCTCCCCCACCCCCACCGGTGTAATAGCAACCCCATAAACTTGTACAGTTGGGCGTCTGTCTTTGACCCTTATAGTCAGGGGGATAGAGGTGGTAAACGTTTCCGCCTTCAAAGGGTTTCGGCTCGGGACGGGTGCGAACGGTTACCGTCTTCTGCCCATCTCCGCTCAGCCCATCCGGATCCGACATCGTGAACATGCACTCATACTCTGTGTCGGGTTTCAGGTCGAATATGCTACCGGCAAACATATTGGGAGGCGAGTAATCGACGGACCACCATATGGTTCGCTCGTTCCGCGAGAGCCGAAGAAGAGGCAATGCCTTCTTCCAGGTCGTATCTCCCTTTTTGCGGTACTGGACTTGCACCGTGGCATCACGGTTATCGTCACCCCCCACATACCATTCAAAGCCAAGATTCATGAGAGTTGGGGGCTCAATGACAAACTCGCCCGGCCTGACTTTATTCTCATTTGCCGCAAGTGCAGTGTTGAAGCCGCAGACGCATAGACCCAGCAGACATAGACAAACGCAAGAAATCATTGCGGATAATTTCGTTCTCTTTTCCACGCCTGACAACCCCCTCTTTAGCTAGTGTCCATCCGGAAACTC